>CAYQDP010000308.1:0-4011 GCA_964416235.1 uncultured Flavobacteriaceae bacterium
TACTTTTTTAAGTGTAGTAGGGTAGGGCTCATGTAATTTCATAAATGGCACAACAGTATCTGAAAAATATTCCTGCTTTTTTTGCGCTTCCACATCCATGTTCTGTGGAAGTAAAAACAAGCGAAATGTTTTATTCAAATGCTTGTATTCTGTTTCGAATTGTAAATTTAGTTGAATAGGAACGGTCGTGTCATTTGTAATAGTGGTAGTAATATTAAAATAAGCATGCCAGCTTGAGTCAGGGCCAAATTTTGGACGACCATGACGCATAGTGTTTGAAATGGAGATACCGGAGTGAGTTTTGTTATTTTCTATCTCATCCGTACAGTTTAGATTAGCAGATAGTACTAATATTATTAATATAATTCTAATTAGAATTTTCACTTGTCAAAGTTTAAGAATTAGTTAATGCCGGTACTTTCTTTAAAATCTAAATCGGTCGTGAGATAATAACTTCAAATTTCTTCTTTAGTTTAAGAAAAGGTGTTTCAATGATTTTATAAGAGATAACTGATAATGTAATTGTAATAATTAAGGAAAGTATAAATGTGAAGGCAGGATGTGATGGCATACCTTGTATATGCAATATCATAAAGCTTACTGTTCCATTTGCAATTATATGATAAAGGTAAAGTCCGTATGAGCGTTTTCCCATAAATACGAGGAATCGGCCTGATAAGAATTTTTTTAATCCGCTGTTATTTAGTACTGAAAACAGAATAAACGACATTGATACACCTACCAATAAAAGTGTAAGGAATAACAGATAAGTAGTTTCATCGTATGGCGTTAAGAATTTTAGGAGGAGAAACAAAAACAAACTAATAACTCCAATTAATAACGCATTAATTTTTTTGAGAAGAAAATCGAATCCGCCGAAACCAATAATGATCCCAAACATAATGGATTCAAAATGAGTAATGGGAAGTGCCCAAATAGTCGGGTGAGGCGCGGCATTATAAATAAAGAGAAATTTGATTAAAGAGAAAATAAAAAAAGAGGAAATCAGAGCAGATATTTTTGTTTTAAAAGACGATTTAACGAGAAAATAAATTAGAAAGGGAATGAAAATATAAAATTGTTCTTCGAAGGCTATTGTCCATAAGTGAGAAGTAAAAGGAATACTGTTGAAACCATTTATAGAGGTAAAGATGTTATCGGTGAAGGTTAGCAAGCCAAAGAGTCGGGTTTTGATATCCTCTGAAATAGCACCATTTTTGAAATAATAAAGTGAAACAACTGCTGCTACGAAAAGATAGTAAATAGGCCAGATTCGGAAAATTCTTCGGATATAAAACTTTTTAAAGCTTATGGTTTGTGTTTTGTTGTATTCTGCAATTAAGAGCTTAGTAAATAGGAAAGCAGATAAAACAAAAAACAAATCCACGCCAACTCCCCCATGCTTATGAAAAAATGACAAATAAGGTATGTTGCCAAAAAATGGGTGATGATGTATAAACACCAAAAGAAAGGCAAAAAATCTTAAGCCATCTAATTCCGGAAAATAGATTCTATCATTAGCTTGAGAGTTTTCGGGATTCAAAGTCATTTTAATGTAAGACAATAATAACAAAAATTTTGTCAGTTTATAGCCTTACTTCGTTCTTTTACTCCCCATTTGTTTACCTATTTTTCTTAATCCGTTTTGGCAAATTCGAATTCTTTTAACCATACACGATAAGTGTAATAAATAAAAGAGCCAAAAATTAAAGCATAAATAACATACAAGGGTCTTCCAACTATTTCCCTGAAGGTACTATAGAATGAAACATTGTAGTACTGACAAATATTATGAATGGTAGCCAGAAAGCTGCCAATGATGGCGACCCTAATGACGATATAACCAAAATGAGCAATAGCGGTTTTTCTGTTCTTAGGTGTTTTAAATAAAATCTGATACAGTTTACCTTTTTCGTTAAAGTACAATTCCGAAATATAATCACTCATTCGTGTAGGCTTATTAGATGGCTTTAGTCGCTTATATTTAAAAGTGTAATAGTAGAAGCAGTAAATAATGAAGCTTACTAAAATAATGTTGCTAATAAGTAAGCCATTCCAGCCAAAATGAAAAACGCTTACTAAAGGGTTGGTTTCTCCTTCCGGATGATCAAAAAACCAAAGTCCGGTTGAATAAAAATCACAGCCTCGGGCAAATAGCAGCAAAAAACAGATTAAGTAAAATTTGATTCTCATGACATATAAAGATATTTGCTTTTAAATGAAGGGCAATAATCCTTTTGTTAAAATGAAATTGAATTAACAAAAATTAAAAGAATAACATCATTCATCATTCAAAATTCATTTCGTTGTTTTACTTCCCATTTGTTTACCCATTTTCTCGTATTCGATATCGTTGGGTTCCCATAGTTCAATTTTATTGCCTTCAATATCCAGGATGTGTACAAACTTTCCGTAATCATAATTTTCAATGGTGTCTAAAACCGTAACGCCATTCTTTTTTAAATCATCCACCAACCATGTTAAATTTTCTACGCGGTAATTAATCATGAAGTCTTTGGTAGAGGGCAAAAAGTATTTTGTTTTTTCATTAAACGGACTCCATTGCGTAAACCCTTTTTTAGTACTGTCGGCTCCCTGAAACCACTCAAACACTGAACGGTACTGATTGGTGCTTAAACCCAAATGTTTTTGATACCAGTCTCTCACTTGTTTGGGATCTTTGCATTTAAAAAAGATGCCGCCAATGCCGGTGACTCTTTTAGGCTCTGCTTCACTTTTTTTATCGAGCAGACTCTTAAACGCAAATCCAAAAAAGAAGGAGCTTGCGATGAGTAGGGTGAGGATGAGAGGTTTTTTCATTGGAGTAGTTTATTAATCGTGTGTTAATCATTCAGAGAGTTAATACCCATTTGTTTTAATTTTTCTAATCCTTCTTTCATGGCTTTTACTTGTTCGGCGGGGTGACTTTGCCAAATAGTTACTTCACCTACAACTTTAAAGGGTAGGGTAGAACGATAGGATTTTGTAGGATTGCCCGGAAATTTTTTATCCGTTAAATCAGGATCGTCTTCAATGGGGCCGGTTGGCTCAACTAAATAAATTCTTTCGCGCCCTTCACCTACGGCAAGTTCGGCGCCCCATATAGCAGCATCCAAAGTAGCGGTGAGAAAAATGTACTTCGCGTTTTTTCTTTGACCGAAGTTGGAGTTATTTCCTACTTCAATCAAATCACCAATTTTAAGATCGGCTTTTGTACCATGAAAATAAGTTTGCGCAAAAGCTGTAGCACCAATTGTGTTTGATTGTTTAGTGTTGTCTTGATTCATGTTGGTAAAATAAAGCTAATGGATTATTATGAGAATTTAAATTGCATGGAATATTATTTCTTTTGCCTTTTCAACCTATAAATTTTATAGCCATAATAACTAATATTTAACATTTGTCCTAGTATCATTCCGTATATAACCGTTTCTGAGACATACTTGCGAATAATTATTAAAACGGCAAAGGCTGCCATAAATGATAAAATAACTTGGTATAATGTTTTTAGGTTAGGTGTAAAAAGGGAAAACAAAATACAGCATGTTGATAATACAGATAGGGTACCAAAACCAATATCTCCTCTTGAGTATTCAATATTTGGATAACTATTGTAATAACTAGAAATGCTTATACACATGTAAATGGCGTAAAACATTACAAAAAGTAGGAGAGTGATTTTATTTCTAATAATTAAGTTCAAATGAAGGATAATTTTTTAAACTAAAACTATTTGATTTTGTATTGTGTAAAACCTAATTCGTTAAATGGTTGAATTTGTACGCAAATATTGTTGCGCTTAAAATTGTAATTGCAACAAAAATAATACTTAGTATATTAAGTGTCTTTTTTAGTATTGCTACTTTTTTTATATCGTCCTTTTCTACTCTCCACCGAAATGTAAAGAAAATTAATATTATACCTTCAGAGTCCGGCATGTAAGTACCAAGTGCCTCTACTTCTGGAGACTTATAATAATTATATATTTCTGTATTAATAATAGAAATTGTT
>CAYQDP010000309.1:0-4009 GCA_964416235.1 uncultured Flavobacteriaceae bacterium
AACTTTCCGCGATAAGCGTTGCCGTTGATGTCGATAATCATAAAGGCATAAAGTCCGATGGGTAAACCCGAAACATTCACTGTGATTCGGTCAGATGAATTGCCATTTGTTTCTCCCATCTTTCTTCCGAAACGATCGTAAATTTTCATTTCATAATAGAAATAACTTTTATTCAAAAATTTTATATTAAGTAAATCTTCGGTGGGTTGCGGGAATATAATCATATCACTAAATGAAGCTGCAACATCCACGCGTAACATATTTGAATAATCACCAGGCGGAATTAAAATGCGATAAAAATTAGGCGCTGTTTTGTTTGGAGAAAAATCGGTGTAAGTATACGTTTCATTTGCAGAATTATTCCCGCAAATTCCCGGATAAACATAAACAGGATTTAAATTCAAAGAATCCGAACCTTTTAAAACGTTGTATCCTGCACAAGCTGTTCCCGAAGAAATGGTAAAAGTTAAACGCACCGAATCGCCAAGAGCCTTGGCCTGAAAATAAATGATGCGGCTTTGTGCTTTCGCACCTGCTAAGACAAACAGAAAAAATAAAGCAAAACACCAACGTTTCATCGATTATAAAGTTAATCTATCCTGAACCTTATTTCAAGCACAGTTAGGTTTAGTTTTAAGAGGCAAAAGTTAATAAGTGTAAATTAGCTTTATTAGTTTAAACGAAATTTTCTCGGATTTAGTCTATGCAAGTTTTAACATTTTGCACTAAAAGCTTACATTAGCGCAAATTATTTTTTTATGGAACGTAGTGCAATTACCAATTATATCAACGCTAACAAAGAGCGCTTTTTAAACGAGCTTTTAGATTTGTTGCGCATTCCTTCGGTGAGTGCCGACCCAAAATATGCGGGTGATGTAAACAAAACAGCTGAAGCAGTAAAACAGCGTTTGATTGAAGCAGGCGTAGATAAGGTTGAGGTATCTCCAACGAAAGGTTATCCTGTTGTGTATGGCGAGAAAATAATTGACCCGAAAAAACCAACAGTAATTGTATACGGACATTACGATGTTCAGCCTGCCGATCCAATTAATTTGTGGCACTCTCCACCCTTTGAACCGGTAATTAAGAAAACAGAAGTTCATCCAGATGGCGCTATTTTTGCGAGAGGCGCATGCGATGATAAAGGACAAATGTACATGCATGTAAAAGCATTTGAACTGATGATGAAAACCGGAACACTGCCTTGTAATGTAAAGTTTATGATTGAAGGTGAGGAAGAAGTAGGTTCCGCGAATTTGGGAGAGTGGATCATTAAAAACAAAGCGCGATTAACGGGAGATGTGATTTTGATTTCAGATACATCCATGATTGCAAAAGATATTCCAAGTATTGATACAGGCTTACGCGGATTAGCTTACATGGAAGTAGAAGTGACCGGGCCAAATCGCGATTTACATAGTGGTGTTTATGGCGGTGCAGTGGCGAATCCTGTGAATGTGTTGTGTAAATTAATTGCTTCTTGTCATGATGAAAATAATCATATAACAATTCCGGGTTTTTATGATGAAGTGCTTGAATTAACTAATGCGGAAAGAGCAGAATTAAATTTAGCACCATTCGATATCAATGAATTTAAAAAAGATTTGAATATAGAGCAGGAGCAAGGCGAGAAGGGTTATACTACGATGGAGAGAACAGGAATCCGTCCGACTTTAGACGTAAACGGAATTTGGGGAGGTTATATTGGTGAAGGAGCGAAAACAGTTTTACCTTCAAAAGCATTTGCAAAAATAAGTATGCGCTTAGTGCCAAATCAAAATTCGGATGTGATTAGTAAATTGTTTCAAAAATATTTTGAAAGTGTAGCTCCAAAATCTGTAAAAGTGAAAGTTACAGCGCATCATGGCGGAGAGCCTGTTGTTGTTTCTCAGGATTCGGCAGCATTTAAAGCGGCGAGTTTAGCAATGACAGAATCATTCGGAAAAAAACCGGTTCCAACCAGGGGAGGAGGAAGTATTCCGATTGTAGCTTTATTTAAAAAAGAACTAGGATTAGATAGTATTTTATTTGGTTTTGGTTTAGATACGGATGCTTTACATTCTCCAAACGAACATTATGGTTTATTTAACTACTATAAGGGAATTGAAACTATTCCTTTATTCTACAAACATTTTAGCGAGTTAACTAAGTAATGACATTACCTGATTGGATAGGAACGATTGGGGTGAGTTTATTATTACTCGCGTTTGGATTAAACCTTCTTAAAATAATTAAAGCCGATTCGTATCTCTATCTTATTTTTAACGTTATGGGTGCAATGCTGGCCGGTGTGGCATCCATTCTAATCAACTATATTCCATTTGTAATTTTAGAATCGGTTTGGATGTTTGTCTCATTGTTCGCATTAATCAAAAAAATTAACGACCAAAAAAAATCAAATGAAGCTTAAGCGTATTTTTCAATTACTGGTTTTAATCGTTACAGTTACTTTTTCTTCCTGCAAAGAATTTAAGGAAGTAGAAGTTGTGGGCGTGAAGGATTTTAAGTTGAAGAAGATTGGTCTGGAAGGTATTGAAGCGCTTATCGAGTTAAACATCAAAAACCCGAATAGTATGGGTTTTTCGATTTACCCTTCTGAGTTTGATATCATTTTCAGCGGCATGAATTTGGGAAAGGCTAAATTAAAAAAGCGGGTACATATTGACGCGAATTGTGAAAAGGCGTATACGTTTGAGCTTAATTCCTCCTTTAAGGAGTTTAACTTCATGGATATTACAAAAATGCTAAGTGGTTCAAAATTAGGTACTATGCAAGTTAAGGGCGACCTTAAAGCCGGGAAAATGTGGGTAAAAAAGAAGTTCCCTATCGATTATAAAACCTCTGACTACAAGATGAGTAGATAATCTAAAATCTAAAATTATTCTAACAAATCCGTAACCTTTGTTAATAAGCCGCCGTACAAGTATCTAAATCCCTTGTACTGTGACTGATTCTGAACTTATAACGGCAATTTCCAAAAACGACATTTCTGCCAAGAAGCAGTTCTATGAAACCTATTATCCGGTTTTATCGGGAATTTCTATTCGGTATGCAAAGAACAAAAATCAAAGCGATGAATTATTGCAAAACGGAATGGCACATTTATTATCACATGTGAGTTCATTTAGGGCTAATACGAATTTGATTTTAAGTGATTGGGTGCGTAATGAGTTCATTAGATTCTGTGTTGATTATATAAGAAACATTCGCAGCGAGTATTATGTGGCGAGTACTGTTAGAGTAACTGATACACCGGCGAAAAACTACGATTTGTTCGTAGACGCCGTTCTTACCGATTTTAAAAATGTAGAGTATGATGTGTTGATTGAGTCGTTACATCAATTGGTTCCTTCACAAAGATTGATTTATAATCTTCATGTTGTTGAAGAATATGATATGCGTAAAGCCGCAGATATCTTAGAGGCGAGTGAGCAAACTGTAAAAGCAAATTTAGAGAAGGCACGATATAACCTTCAAAAAAACATAGATAAAAATTTTAAGTCGCAAAAAAATGAGCAGTCTGTTTAATTATGAATTAGACGAAAAGAACATTCGTTCTACCTTGCAAAAAGCGAGGTATGCTGAATTTTCGGAAGCTGCATGGCGCGATTTCGAAGAAAATTATTGTAAGGAAATATGCAATAAAAACTCAACACTTTCATTTGTAAAACTTCCGGAGTTTAATCTAAACATTAATAGAAATATTATTTTACCGGTGTTTTTTATTTTGGCGCTCGTTGGCGTTTCTGCTTTACTTTTAAGCTTTATTGATTTTAAACCCGAACAAGAACAAGTAGAGAAAAAGCTCGATCCCAACCCTAATAATTATAAAGCAACAATTGCTCCGGTAAAAAAAGAGTCCAAGAAAGAAGCGGTTTCCAAACCTGAACCAATTGCAGTGAAGAAAGACACTATTATTACTCAGTCTGTAAATTCAAATCCTACAACTCTAGTTCAGCAACCTGTAACTCATGCAGCTATTTCTACACCAAATGCAAATACAGCACGA
>CAYQDP010000310.1:0-3995 GCA_964416235.1 uncultured Flavobacteriaceae bacterium
TATTTGTTTGTGTACTTGAACCAATAAATATCATCTTTTCCTTTCCCTCCTTCACGGTTAGATGTAAAATAACCTGTAGAGTCATTTAAAAAACAAATAGAGAAGTCATCTGCCTGACTATTCAACAACATACTTTCGTTGCGACTCACTATCCACTTACCTTCTTTTTCCTTTGCGGAAAAAATATCCAATCCACCAAATCCTGCTAATCCGTTAGATGAAAAGAACAAGGTTCCATCCTTACGTATATAAGGAAACATTTCGTCGCCACTCGTATTTATATCAAAACCTAAATTCACCGGTTTATCCCAGCCATCGCCATTCCTTTTACAATACCATAAATCTTTTCCGCCTTGTCCGCCCGGCATATCAGAAGTAAAGATCAAGTAATTTCCATCTGCACTTAAGCAAGGATGCGCCACTGAATAAGCATCGCTATTGTATTGAAATGGTTTTACTTTAGACCA
Source organism: uncultured Flavobacteriaceae bacterium (assembly GCA_964416235.1). GTDB lineage: Bacteria > Bacteroidota > Bacteroidia > B-17B0 > Aurantibacillaceae > JAHEYG01. The sequence continues at coordinate 468 of CAYQDP010000310.1, forward strand.
ATTAGTGCCCTTACCGCTTGCAAAATATATTTTTGCACGGTTTACGAAATCCTTGTCTTTCTTTTTTGTAATATATTCTACGCGCGTAAACATCAATGTTTTTCCGTCAGCACTAAAATTCACCGGACCATCATGATAGTTGGTGTTAATTTTACTACTGAACGCTTTTTGTCCTTTTGATTTATCCACATCCACTTTAGAAATAAACACATTCATATAGGGCTGTCCGTTTGCTTCGTCAATTGGATATTCCAAAAAATCGGTTTGCTTTTCTCCAACAAACACAATTTTATTATCCAAGATTGCAGGACTGAATTCTGAACGAGGCGTATTAATACCTTCCACATTCTTTATTTCGTATTCGATAGCTTTAGTTTGCCAGTACTTAATTTGTTGACAAGAACGAATGGCATTTTTTGCTTTTGAATCATTTGGCTTTTCTTCCAAGTAAGCATAAAACTGATTTAAAGCTTCAGTATAATTATTGTTTGTTTTTAACACGTAACCATAATTGTAATGTACATCAGGCGATAAATTCCCCTTCAAACTTACTGCTTGCTTATAGCTACTTTCTGCTTTTTTGAATTCATTTAAAAGGCGGTAACAATCTCCTAGTTTAACCAATGCATCCTGTTGCTCTGCACCATTTTTTTGCGATGCCTTTATATACAATGGAATCGCCTTTGCATATAAGCCTTTTGAATAAAAGGCATCAGCCTTTTTCTTCTGGGCATGAATTAAATTTGCAGATACTATAAGTGCAACTATTAATAAGAACTTCCTAATCATAACTCTCAATTTCTATTTACTAAATACTTTAAACTATTATAATGTACGAGGTGAAACCATTTTCGATTTATATTTTCCGAAATCATAACCAATCATGATTTCGTGCGCAGCACCAAGCACGCGCTGCTTACCTAAGCCGGCATCAAACGCATAACCGATACGCAATTGCTTTGTAGCATACACTTGAAACAAAGCACCGAAACCATAACCCTGACGGATAAAACCTCCCAACCAAACTCGCTTCGCCACAAAGAAATTTAAGTTTAAATCTGCGCTGGTGCGTCCTCTCACCGTTTTCACCATTAGAGAAGGAGAGAATAAAAAGTTTTCATTAATAACAAAAGAGTACCCCATTGTTAAAAACACATGCGGACGTAAAACATAACTTACCGAATAATCGTTTGTTACTCCATTGGTATCTATAGCCTGAAAATTACCTTTGTAAATTTGTCCGTTATTTAAATGTGTTGCGCTTAATCCAACAAAAAATTTATTGGTACGCAAATACAATCCTGCATCAACGTCCAAGGTTCCTTTGTTGGCATTATTTAAATCTGTATACGCTGTTTCGTCTGCATCCTTATATTTCACATCATTAAAATTGAATTTATACATGGAATATCCCGCTCTGGCGCCGAAAGCCAACTTAGTATTATTTCCAATTTTTAAGATGTAAGCCAAGTTGCCATAAAATGCGCTTACATTTTTAGCACCAATTTTATCACTCACTACATTTAATCCGATTCCCAATTTATTATTCATGATTGGGCTATGAATACTAAACGCGGCAGTAGTTGGCGCTCCATCAATACCTGCCCATTGCTTTCTTACATCCGCAACTATTGCGATAGCGTCACGCGCTCCGGTATAGCCGGGATTTATTACCAATTGATTAAATTGATACAAACTGTATTGAGGATCTTGCTGCGCAAACGAGCCTACGGTTGCCAGTAATAAAATAAAAATCAAGTTCTTCTTCATAATCTTTTCTATTTCAATGTTAGTTCTATATATCCTTTAATTGGTTCTTTACCATTTTTCAAATCGATAAAATAATAATAGGTACCTGCAGGAGCATTAGCGCTTTTATTATACATGCTGCCATCCCACTTTCTATGTATATTATCATAATTTTCTGTTTCAAAAATTATTTGTCCCCAACGGTTAAAAATTCGAACCATATTACCGGGATACTGATCAATGTTTTTAATAAAGAAAACATCATTCTTTCCATCACCATTAGGTGTTAGTCCATTAAATACAGTTACCGCACAGGTAGGGTCAACTTCAATGTCGAATGAATGCGTATACTTACAACCATAGCTATCGATTACATCAATTATAAACGTTTCATTTGAAGTTGGACTAACAACAATTGTACTATCATTACTTCCGTTACTCCAAGTATAAGTTAAAGCACCGGTAGCAGACAGAGTTACAGATTGTCCGTTACAAATGGAAGTAGCCGTTGAAGATGCATTGACATATTTAGGCCATACATTAATTGTAATAAAATCAACGGCATCGCAACCTGCCACTAAAGAACCGGTAACCGTAAAAACTGTATTTGCACTAACATTAATACCAACAGAAGTACCAATATATCCTCCGGGCTCCCATGTATAAGTTCCAGCTCCACTTGCACTTAATGTTACTAAATCTCCCTCGCATACCGTATTGCTGGATGTTGTTAATGATAGTGTCGGAGTGTTGACTACCGCTATATTCACTACATCGAAATTTCCGCATCCGATTATATCAACCCCATAAACAGTGTAAGTAGTATTAGAAGAAGGTGAAACTGTATGTGTTGCGCCAATTAGATTTCCGGGAACCCAAAGATAATTCACTCCACCCGAAGCATTAAGTCCGATGCTTTGCCCGCTACAAATAGTAGTACTAGTTAAATTAGCTGAAATAGTTGGTGCAGGATTTACATTAATTGTTATTACCTCATCATCTTTACACCCATTAGTTGACTCTCCGTTTATAGTATACGTAGTCGCGAATAGTGGATTTACTGTAAAAGAACTTCCGGTTTGTCCACCCGGTTGTATGGTATAGGTTGCTGCACCCGATGCTGTTAATACAGCTACCGTACCTTGACATATTGTTGGTGTGTTAGAAGTTATGGCTACGGTAGGTGCACTTATTATGCTAAGTGACATGGTTGTACTTGTTTTACAACCGTTAACATCCGTACCATAAATTGTATATGAATTTGCCGGCGGATTAACCACCGGAGAAGCCCCATTATAATTACCCGGTTGCCATGTATATGTTACCGCTCCGGTTGCATTTAAAGTTGTAGGTTGATTGGAACAAACCAAACCGGTTACAGCAGTTGTAGTAAGGGGCATAGGATTATATCCACTCACATTAATGGTATCCGATTTAATATAACAGGAAACACTTCCAAAATTAATCGCATAGTTTACAGAAATGGAGCCTGCAGTATTAACCCAAACAAAAGAAGATGTATCCCCGGTTGACCAATTATAATTAACGGTAGAAGTATTGTTGGTAGTTGCTGTAATTTTTACTGAATCGGGTGAACAAAAAAACGGGGTAAGTGGCGTTAGAGAAATTGAATATGACTTATTACTAACATAAGTCAAAGGTGAATCGCCACCATCAATTTCACCAGGATTAAAGATAAAATCTTTATAACCGTTACCATTAAAATCATAAATGTGTGTGAATTGAGATCCCACCATATAAGGCAAGTTATAAGTGATG
>CAYQDP010000311.1:0-3989 GCA_964416235.1 uncultured Flavobacteriaceae bacterium
ATGCTAAAAGTTTCGTTTAGACTTAACTCAGATATTCCGGTTAACGAAACAGTCTTGATTATACTATCAGATTTGCATTGATTCGTCGATTTTAATTGAACTGTATAGGTGCCGGCACCTGGAAAATTGTAAGTGGGGTGCTTCAAATTACTCCCAAAAGACCAGCTAAAATTATTCGCATTTTTAGATTGATTAGTGAACTGACAATTAAAGGCTGAAGTAATTGAATAGGTAAAATTAGCGGTTGGAAAATTGGAGCCTAAATTCCAAACACTCACACTGTCTAAAACAGTTTGAGATGAAATAGTTTGAATATTGGCCACATCAGTTGAAGGCAATGAAGGATTGTATGTAGATCCAACACATGTTTTCTTGAATATAGAAGAATAAAAAACACAAGCGGCCAAATAAGAGCCATGTAAACTCGGGTGACTTTCATCCAGTTGATATAAATCGATGGTTGGATAATTATTTCTAAAATTTTTCCATGCAACACCAACCGGTGCAACTGAAGTTTTGAAACTATCGCTAAACATCATATAACTTTCACGCAATCGTGCTTGCATACCAATGTAAGTACACACCGGTGCGTAGCTCGCGCAATTTGAAGCATCTCCATTTTTCCGTCCCCAAGTCATATAAAACATGATTTCGGTACACGGGTTATTGGCGCGAATACTGTCACATAATCTTTTAGCAAATGGATACGTTTGACTCATCACTTGTGATGGAGAAAAAGAAGGTTCCTGACTTTGCGCTTGAAGAATGACAACATCCCACTGCTGAGATTTTATTTTTTGCAGAGTAGTTGCGTCTTGTGAGTGCATGTTGAATGTATAACCACCCGGCGTATTGGAATCATAAAGAACAGTATCGGATTTTGAGAGAGCTATATCGGCAACTAACTGTGGTAAATTATTAACGTAGGTATAGCTGTTTCCAATAAATAAAACTTTTTTCTTTGTTTGTGCCGCTAAGTTCAGGCAAAAAGTAAATGATATAATTAGATAAATTGCTTTTCTCATTCTATAAAAATAACTCTAAATAAATGTAGATAATGATAGCACAATAAATCATAGTGTGTATTCGCTCAATGAAAGGTGAAAAACAAAAAATCCCCCGATTTCTCAGAGGACTTTTTGAACCAAAGCAAAATTGCTTAACCCTTAATTATAACAATCTGCTTACTCTTTAGTTTAATTTGAAAGGAGGAATTTTACCTTCTTTCATTAACTGTAAACTTTTCTTTTTATGTTCTTCGAAATTACCGAATGCCAAAGCATCTAGCATTTCCTGACGTGACATATTTGGATTGCCGAATTGCTTACGGATTTCATCCGAGCAACGATCAACATACTTTTCAAATTTTGCAGGTGCCCACAAATATTCCTTCTTTGCAGCTTCCTTATCGAATTTAAATTCTTCAGGTAAACCACCTTCAATTTTAGATTTGATTTCTAAACCTTCGTAAATTTTTGGTAATTGACGGTTATCAAATAAAAATGGTTTTGAAATCATGATCACATGCTTTTTACGCTTAGGATCAATCATTGATAAACCTTCAATACGCAAACCTTTTTTCTTTAAAGTGTTGTATTTACTCTCGAAGTTTTTTAGAATCTCAAACATGGCTTTTTTGACTTATTAACAAAGATACGGCAGGAAATTGTTAATAACTCATGCATTTAGACGAAGGATTGGTCTCAAAACGACGAAAAACAGTGAAAAAGCTGTTTTTAACTTGTTAAAATACAGTTAATTGAGATTTGATAAAATAGTTAAAGTGCTGTATTTCTTATAGTTACAAGTTAATCAATAAGGATGCCTTGTTAATAACCCTTTTCTTCAACTTTTAGATGAATCGCTATTAGGCTCGATGAAAATGCATGGGAAATGGAGTTTTACCACCTTTCTATGTCAAGTAGTTGACCTCTTTCCTCCTTATTTCTGAGATTGAAAGATGCTGAAAGTTCCCAAGAGCCGGCAGTATTTCCTGATAATTTACTAACCACAACATCATAACCCAGTTGTAAAGAAAAATATTTTTGTCTGTAACCACTTCGTAATACAATTCCATCCAAACTTTTATACGAAGCGCCAAGCAACCACGAGTTAAACAATAAAAAATTACCCCCTACTATTAATACATTAGCATTATTTTGATTTTGATAGTTAAGCTGCGCCTGAAAAATATTCTTGTCATTAAAATATAAATTATAAGAAAGATAACCCGAGAAACGAAACGGTAATTTACTTACACCAAGCAATCCTTCATCAGGTTGTGTAAAATGAAAAGCAGAAAACCCGACATAGAAATGCCTATAGTTAAATAACAATCCTGCAGAAAAATCTGCATTAGATTTTCGCACTGCAGGAATAAGATTATCGCCCCAGTGTGGAATAAAAGTTGAATCAACCATATCACCAAAATTCAATTTAGTCCGATCTAATGTTCGGATAAAATAACCGGCCTGAATAGAAGGGATTAATTTTCCCTTTCCATTAAATAAATGGATGTGTTGAGCATATACTAAATGAAATTCATCGCGCTTAAAAAGCCCATCACTAATATCATCATGCAAATAAATAAATGAAAGTCCGCATTTTGCTTTATTTATATATGCATCAGTTGCATTATAATAAGTTACATAATTAGCCGAAAGTGTTGGCCATTGATTTCTATAAAGAAATTGATTACGTATTAATCCGTTCGTTCCGGCAAAAGAAGGATTTGTATAAACTAATGATTGATTGGTGTTAAAGAAAAGTGGATCCTGCGAAACAACATTAAGAGAAAAAAGCAATACATATATAAGTGATAGCATTCTCATGTCTATCAAATATACAAAATCAATTACGCCTTCGCAAAACGCTTTTGTCCGAAATCCAATATTCTATCAATAAACTCGTAAGGTTTATACTGATTGATGGCTGCCTGATGATAAATACAAGTAGCAGGTGTCATACCCGGTAATGAATTTACTTCTATAAAAATAACCTCAGCACGCGGACCATCAAACACTCTTACAAACGCATCGATACGACAATAACCTTGCACGTTTAATGCTTTAGCAGCACCACCTAAAGCTTGCTTTACCTGATCAGAAATTAGTTGTCTTTCTTTAGCATCCTTCGCATAACGAGCCGGTGTAATGTTTTGTCCTTGCCCTGCTAAAAACTTTTCTTCCAAACTTAAAATGTCTCCTTCCGCTAAGGCTTCTGAAGCTTCAAAAACTTCGTACTCTAATTCTCCTTTAGCATTAAACTTAGTAAGCATGCCACCGGTAATTTCTAAAAAGTGTTTGGCGCCATTTTTTGAAATCAGCTCTTCCACCAAAATAACGGTTTTGATTGGAAACTCTTCTTTTGGTTTTATATGTAAAGTTTCTGCAGCTTTTAAATCTAAATCTTCGCTTGCTCTAAACATTAATGTTGCAAATGCTTCAAATTCTTCGAAGGATTTTATTTTTTTCACCGCACTGCTACATCCGTCATCAACCGGTTTTGCAATAAATGGATATTTGTAATCATTGGCTAATACAGTTTTCAAATTCTCCTTATTTTTCTTCCAATCATCCGCCGTAATGAGCATATGTTTTGCAACCAAAAAACCATTCTTCATTAATATCTCATTGGTACGGTATTTATCGATGGTAATTTCAGAACTGCTCTTATCAGAACCGTTATACGTTAAACCAACAGCCTCTAGTTTTTCCTGCACTGAACCATCTTCACCCGGACGACCATGTAAAGCAATAAATACCTGCTTCACTTGTTTCGCTAAATCAGAATAAGTTAGCAATTGCGGGGCTTCTAAATTGGAAGCTGAAGAATATTTTTCAGTTACAGTATTACATTCTTTTATAATCTGATTGATGATAGGATGAACCTTATAATTGTTTATTTTCTCTTTGATATCATCGGCATTATCCTTCAACAATAAATTAATCGGCAATTTATACATGAGGTGATTATCATGATCGCCGGTT
>CAYQDP010000312.1:0-3989 GCA_964416235.1 uncultured Flavobacteriaceae bacterium
GTTGTGGTTGAGAATCGACAGATAGTTGTGGTAGGGCTACTAACCGTTATGGTTGGATTTGGATTTACATTTAAAGTTAATGTTCGTGTTACAGCACAAGCACCGTTTGCACCGGTTAAAGTATAAGTAGTAGATGTAGTTGGAGTAACAACAACTGTTGAGCTTGTTGATCCTCCCGGCATCCAGGTGTAGTTAGTAGCACCGAACGCTGTTAAAGTTGCGCTGTTACCAATACATAACGCAGTTGGTGAGCTGGTGGCAAATAAAGTTGGTGTAGGATTAGCAATAATTGAAATGGTTGCAGTTGAACTACAAATTCCATTGCTTCCTGTTACAGTGTAAATTGTACTAGATGCAGGTGTTACTACAACAGGGTTAGTTGTGAGATTACCCGGATTCCAAGTATAAGAAGAAGCACCGCTTGCCGATAATGTAACGGTATCTCCTATACAAATATTAGTTTTACTGGCTGTTGCCAATACTGTTGGTCCTGTAAATACAGTAATGTTAATTGTATTGGTACCTATACAAGAACCATTTGCACCCGTTAATGTGTAAGTGGTGTTGGTGGTTGGTGTAATTACGATGCTGGTGCCTGTTAAAGATCCAGGCATCCAAGTATACGTTGTAGCACCACTTCCTGTTAATGTTGCGGAGTTACCCGAACAAACTGCGGTTGATGTTGTAGCAATATTTACAGTCGGGTTAGGATTTACAATTAATGAAATAGTTCGCGTATTCGTACAAATTCCGCTTGTTCCGTTAACTGTATACGTAGTTGTAGTTGTTGGCGTTACAATTATACTATTTCCTGTAATCGAGGCGGGTAACCAAGTATATGTAGTAGCACCACTAGCGGTTAGAGTTGCAGAGTTTCCTAAACAAACTGCCGTTGGCGTGCTAATGATGTTAATGGTTGGGTTAGGACTAACGATTAAGTTTACTGTTCGTGTTGAACTACATAATCCATTAAATCCTGTTACTGTATATGTTGTTGTACTAGTTGGACTAACTGTTACAGTTCCTCCTGTTAATGATCCCGGCATCCATGTAAATGAAGTAGCGCCGCTTGCACTTAAAGTTGAACTTGATCCGGAACAAATATTTGTTGGTGAAGCACTCGCAGTAACAGTTGGGTTACTATTTACGGTAATTGAAATTGTATTTGTTGAAGTACAACCTGAGTTATCGCCGGTAACAGAATAGGTTGTTGATGTAGTTGGAGAAACAGCAACTAAACTTCCTGTTAATGAGCCCGGCATCCACGTATAAGTAGTAGCGCCGGTTGCTGTTAATGATGTTGTGTTTCCAACACAAATTGTAGATGAAGAAGCTGTGATGTTTACTGTTGGAGTTGGACTAACGGTCACAATAAGGGTTGTGTTATTTGTACAACCAAGAGCATCCATTCCTCTTACAGTATAAGTAGTAGTTGAGCCCGGACTTACAACAGCAGGGTTGGTTAAAATCGCACCTGGATTCCATGAATATGTAATGGCGCCCGAAGCAGTTAAAGTGGTAGTTCCTCCTACGCAAATTCCGGCAGGAGAAGCAGTAGCTGTAATTGTTGGACGAGGGTTAACTGTAATTGTAATGGTGTTAGTTCCAGAACAACTTCCGGTAACACCGTTTACAGTATAAGTTGTAGTAAGAGTAGGGTTAACAACCGTTAGAGATCCTGTTAATGCTCCAGGGTTCCAGGTATAAGAGGTAGCACCTGTTGCTGTTAATGAAACGGATTGTCCGGCACAAATTGTATTTGATGACGCTGATACTATTACAGTAGGCGTTGTGTTTACTGTTAATGAAACAGTTCGTGTATTAACACACGAGCCATTAGCACCGGTAACTGTATAAACAGTTGTTGACGCAGGACTCACCGTAGTAGAACTTCCGGTTAATCCACCCGGATTCCATGTATATGTTGTGGCTCCGCTTGAAGTTAATGTTGCAGTTTGACCTGAACAAATTGCTGTTGGTGAAGAAGAAGCTGTAATAGTAGGAGTAGTAGTTACGGTTACAGTTACAATTGCTGTGTTTGAACATGAGCCTGTAAGTCCGGTTACGGTATAAGAAGTAGTTGAAGTAGGGCTTACTGTAACTGTTCCACCCGTTAAAGCTCCCGGATTCCATGTGTACGATGTTGCTCCGCTTACCGTTAATGTACTTGAGCTGCCTGAACAAATTGTTGGTGAGCTGGCACTAGCAACTAAAGTAGGAGTGCTGCCAACCGATACTGAAATTGTTTCAGTATCGGTACAATTTCCGTTTGCTCCGATTACAGTATAAGTTGAAGGTACCGCAGGAGAAACAACAACTGCACTTCCTGTTAAGGCTCCCGGATTCCAAGTGTAAGTTGTGGCTCCGGTTGCGGTTAATGTGGCATTGTTGCCACTACAAACCGTAGTAGCAGTACTGCTAACGTTAACGGTTGGTGTAGTATTTACAATCAAATTAACGGTACGTGTAATGGCACAAGTTCCATTGCTGCCGGTTACAGAATAAATAGTTGTTGAGCTTGGATTAACTACAATTGAAGTGGTAGTTAAACTTCCGGGCATCCAGGTATAAGATGTAGCTCCGGTAGCCGATAAAGTTGAAGAACTTCCGGAACAAATTGAAGTTGGTGATGCTGTAGCGTTAATTGTTGGAGATGCATTTACTGTAATAGTAATTGTTTCTGTGTCGGTACAAGATCCATTAGCGCCGGTAACTGTATAAGTTGTAGTTGTTCCCGGTGTAACCGTAACGTTTGCACCTGTTAATGCTCCAGGATTCCATGTATAAGTTGTGGCTCCGCTTGCGCTTAATGTAGTTGAATTGCCACTGCAAATTGTTAAGGATGTTGATGAAGCAGCAACAGTAGGAGTGGTGACAACCGTTACAGTGATGGTTCTGTTAGAAACACATCCCGCTGCACTTGTTCCGTTCACGGTATAAGTTGTTGTAACACCAGGAGTAACCGAAATGGCTGATCCTGTTAATCCGCCAGGGCTCCATGTATAGGTAGAAGCACCGGAAGCACTTAATGCAACAGTTGCTCCGCTTCCTGAACAAATTGAAGTTGGAGTTGCAGTGGCGGTTATTGTTGGCGTTGGATTAACTAATAGCGTAACTGTTCTTGTGTTTGTACAACCACCATTAGAACCTGTAACAGAGTATGTTGTAGTAACGGTTGGTGAAACAGTTACGTTAGCCCCGATTAACGAGCCCGGCATCCAAGTATATGTTGTAGCTCCTGATGCGGATAAAGTTGCGCTGCTTCCGGCACAAATGACTGTTGGAGAAACAGAAGCTGTAACTGTAGGAGTGCTGTTAACCGTTAGAGAAATGGTACGCGTATTAGTACACGATCCGTTAGACCCCGTAACGGTATAAACCGTTGTTACAGTTGGCGAAACAGATACGTTGGCTCCTGTTAAAGAACCCGGCATCCATGTATAAGTAGTAGCACCTGTTGCGGATAATGTTGCTGTACTTCCAACGCAAATGGCAGTTGGACTACTTGTAGCGTTAACAGTTGGAGTTGTGTTAACTACTAATTGAAGTGTGCGTGTTCCGGTACAGGATAATGTGTTCGATCCTATTACTGTATATGTGGTAGTTGAAGAAGGTGAAACAACAACTGCACTTCCCGTTAGTGCACCCGGGTTCCAGGTGTAAGTTGATGCACCGGATGCAGTTAAAGTGGCGCTTCCTCCAACACATATAGATGTAGGAGAACTTAATGCAGTAACCGTTGGTGTAGGCCCAACCGGAATAGTTAATGTTGTTTGTCCGACACAACCACCGGAGGAACCGAGAACGGTGTAAGTGGTAGTTACGGTTGGACTCAGCGCAACCACACCACCCGTTATTCCACCGGGATTCCAGGTATAACTTAAGGCACCTGTGGCGACTGCGTTAGCTGAGTTGCCCGGACAGATTGTTCCGGATAAATTAAAAGCGTTAATTGCAGGGGCTGTACCGACCGTTATACCAATCGTTGT
>CAYQDP010000313.1:0-3981 GCA_964416235.1 uncultured Flavobacteriaceae bacterium
TCGCCGGAGATATTCCGGGAGGTCATCAACAAAGACCCTATGAAGACCAAGCAACTTCAAAAGGGATTAGAGCAATTAACGGATGAAGGTGTAGCCCAATTATTCACACGTAAAGTTGACGGAAGAAAAATAGTTGGTACGGTTGGAGCATTACAGTTTGAAGTTATCCAACATCGTTTAAAAGCCGAATATAATGCAACCGCCAGCTTCGATCAAATCAATCTCTATAAAGCCCTTTGGATTAGCTGTCCGGATAAGAAAAAACTGGAAGCTTTTATTCAAGACAGAGCTGCCCACATAGGAATTGATAAAGAAGAAAGACCGGTATTTTTAGCCGAATCAGCTTGGTTATTACAAATGGCGCAAGAGAAATTCCCTGATATACAATTCCATGTAAAAAGTGAATTTTAGGTATTTTAGATAACCACTTATTGAACCGGGTCAACCGCCTATTAAAATCATACCATTTTCCTTGATAAAAGCTTATCTTTGGTATAGTCAAATGACTGACCGAAAAACATATTTCAATACATCTTTGTGGTTAATGCTGCTAATAATGTTTTATTGGAGTAATGCATTCAGTCAGTGTACCAGTTTACAGTTGTTTGCATCAAATGACCCTCTAAACTGTTTAACCAGTAAAACGAGTGCAACTGTAAATGTTTTAACAGGTACGCCACCTTTCACCTATACTTGGCTACCTGTGGGTGGAAGTGGTTCAGTTGCAGTTAATCTCTCCCCGGGTTCTTATACAATTTTAGCGAAAGATGCAATCGGCTGTACCGGTTCTACTCAATTACTTATTCTAAACACAACCGGTATACAGGTTTTATTGAGTCCTACCTTCTTGAATTGTTTCGGAGACAATAACGGACAAATTACAGCAACTGTTTTAAACGCAACACCGCCCTACACTTATTTCTGGACACCTGCGACATCAACAACTAATGTATTAAGTAATCTTTCCGCTGGAAATTATCTGTTAAACGTAAAAGACGGCCTTGGTTGTTGGCATACAGCAACTACTGCTATACTTCAGCCGCCGGCCATTACATCAACCATAACATCATCATCTATTGGGTGCAGTGGGGGAAATTCTACCGCAACTATAAGTGTTACGGGAGGAACTCAACCTTATACTTATTCATGGTCCCCATCAGCGAATACCGGATCCGTGGCTACTAATTTATCTGCAGGAATTCATTCCGTAACAATAACAGATGGTAACTCATGCAAAAAAACTACCACTGTAAACATTATTGCTCCGGCTCCTTTACAAAATACCATAACAATCACCCCCGTAACATGTAATTCATTTTCAAATGGGAGTGTTAGTTCTAATGTTACAGGTGGTACACCTGCCTATTCTTTCACCTGGTTGCCGGTTAACAATAATGCGTCTAGTGTATCAGGCATACCTGCGGGAAGTTATACTTTAATCATAAAAGACATATTGGGATGTTCCCTCACACAAACGTTTTCAATCACACAACCTCCACCGTTAGGATTAACACTTAGCCACACAGATGAATTTTGTATTAACGCCGACGGAAGCGCAACAGTAAGTGTGAATGGCGGTACCGCTCCTTATTCGTATACCTGGACTACAAGTCCGGTACAAACATCTTCAGTTGCAACTAATCTGTCAACAGGAAATTATACTGTAAACATAAAAGACGCAAAAGGTTGCAACAGCCAAGGCATGGTTACCATTGGCAATATTAGTAATATGACTTTAAGTTTTCCTAACATTCTAAATGTAAGTTGTAACGGAGCATGTAACGGTTCTGTAACCGCGGCAATTAGCGGAGGTACCGGACCATACACCTACAGTTGGACGGGAGTCAGTAACGGAACAACGCAAGCCGTTAGTGGTTTATGTAACGGAACTTATAGTGTTAAAGTAACAGACTCCGGAGGATGTTATACAACGAACACAGTGAGTATAACCGAACCAACTGCATTATCCTATTCTGTAAACGGAATCAACAGTATTTGCTCAGGCAGTAATACCGTTTTAAGTGCTAGTGTTAGTGGTGGCATACCGGGATATACTTACAATTGGCAACCCGGGAATTTATCTTCCGGTACAGTTACAGTTAATCCTATTGTTACAACCGCTTACACACTCACAGTAACCGATTCTAAAGGATGTATAGGTACACCAAAAACTTACTCTGTAATTGTTAGTGCACCATTAAGCATCAATGCCGGTGCTACATCACTTACTGTTTGTCCAAATGTAAACACTTCCATTAACGCGAATGCCAATGGCGGTGATGGAAATTATCAGTACCAATGGCTACCCGGAAATGTAACTACTAGTTCTTTGAGTGTTAATTTAACAGGGACAACCATTTACACCATTACAATTAAAGACGGATGCGGCTCAACTCCAGTAAGTAGTACAATTAGTGTCAATGTGTTTCCGATTGCCAATCCTAATTTTACCGTAAATAACACTTTTGGTTGCGAACCGTATTGTGTACAATTTAACAACCTAACTACCGGCACCACTACGGCACTTTGGACGTTTGGAGATTTTTCACCACCGGTTCAAGGACCCGCAGTTACACATTGTTATCAAAAAGGCGGGGTATATAGCGTTATGTTAACAGTTACTAATCAATTTGGCTGTAAGAGTTCGGTTATAAAAAACAACTATATAACTGTATACAATAGACCATTAGCCGATTTTGTTCAGAAGCCGGAAGAAATTACCCTTAACAATAACGACGCACTTTTTGAAAACGCATCTCTAAATGCAACGGGATTTATCTGGAGTATAGATAGCGTATTTATCAGTTCTCAAAAAGATTTACAGTACACATTTACACAAGAGGGGTGTTATCAGATTCAATTAATTGCAGGAAATGGAAACTCTTGTCGCGATACAACTACACGAGAAGTTTGTGTAACGAGTGGATTTAATTTTTGGATGCCAAAAGCATTTTCGCCGGATGATGATGGGGTAAATGACTTTTTATTACCGCAAGGAACAGAATGGGTAACGGATGGTTATACGTTTGAAATTATCAGTCGTTGGGGAATGAGCGTTTTTAAAACAAATGATGTTAATGGGGCATGGGATGGAAAAATGGGAGGCGTTGCAGTTACAGATGATATTTATACCTGGCGCGTTTTTGTTAAAGATATTTATGATAAAGAACATGAGTACATGGGGCATATCTTAATTATGCGCTAACCCACCTTTGCCCAACTTGGACGATTCTTCGCGTTAAGTATCAAATTCTTTTCTAAGATTTTATTCTTCTCCAATTTCAAATCAGCATCTTCATTTAATACTGTTTGCGCTGCGGCTCTGGCCATTTGGAGTATTTGTCCGTCGTGAACCAAATCCGCTATTTTTAAATCCAATACGCCGCTTTGTTGTGTGCCTTCTATGTCGCCGGGACCGCGCAATTTTAAATCCACTTCACTAATTTCAAAACCATCATTTGTTCGTACCATTGTTTCCATACGCGTACGACTATCGGCTCCTAATTTATAAGAGGTCATTAAAATACAGAAAGATTGTTCAGCACCCCGACCTACTCGACCACGTAATTGATGTAATTGAGATAAACCGAAGCGTTCAGCACTTTCAATCACCATAACAGAAGCATTCGGTACATTCACACCTACTTCAATAACTGTTGTAGCTACCATAATTTGTGTTTCGCCTTTTACAAACCGTTGCATCTCAAAATCCTTTTGCTCCGATTTTAATTTTCCATGCACAATACTTACCTGAAATTGCGGCGGTGGAAATTCCTTTACGATATCATCATATCCCTTTTGCAAATTTTGTAAATCCAATTTTTCGCTTTCTTTAATTAAAGGATAAACAACGTATACTTGTCGGCCCAAAGCGATTTGTTCACGCATAAAACCAATCATACGCAAACGTTGCGGCTCCATAAAATGCATAGTTTTTATTGGCTTTCTACCGGGCGGCATTTCATCAATCACCGAGGTGTC
>CAYQDP010000314.1:0-3951 GCA_964416235.1 uncultured Flavobacteriaceae bacterium
ACGGCATTCAAGGCTTCATTCATCAATCCTTTCCCTTGTAAATCTGGATGCAAAGCATAACCAACTTCAGCTCTGTAATGTGGCTTTTTGAAATTCCATAAACAGATTGTGCCTTGAAGTTTTGAATTTTCCGGCGTACAAATGGCCCATGTAACCGCGTTATTTTCTTTTTCAAGATTATTAATTAACAGTATAAAGTCTTCCGCTTCTTTTAATGATTTTGTGCGTTCTCTGTCAATATAACGCATGACGCGTTCATCGCTGCGCATGAATTGCATTTCAGGTCCATCGCTTAATTTTACATTTCGTAAGATTAAACGGGAGGTTGTAAGAGTAGGGAAGGGCGTGAAATTAACTTCTAGCATTCTTATTTGGTGGCTTTAATGAATTCTTTGGAAAGTTCATGACCGTTTTCATCATGATGAATTATTAGTGTATTTCCGAATTTATCGTGGATAGTTAGTTTTCCTTTCCAACGAGTAGAGATTCTTTCACCTTCTATAAAAACACTGCCATCGCGGTGATAGGCAATGTAAGAGCCATTCATGCTCCCATTCACAAACATGATTTTGTTTTTGATGTTATTATTATTGTGGTAATAAAGCCACTCGCCAACTTTACGGTTATCCTTATATCTTCCTGCCTCGATAAGTTGATCCGAAAAGTAGCCCCTTTTAGGATTGTTCATTCCTTTAATAGCCCAATTGCCTTGCTTTAGACCATTAGCATCAATGAGATTAACCGTGTCTTTACCTGCAGGCCCCATTAACTCATAGGATTGTGCTTGAGATATACTATTCAATACTACAAGTAAGCATATTGTTGAAATAAATGATCGCATGATTTTTATTTACAAGTTAAGTAGGAAATAAGACAATGTCAAGTTTAAAACATGGCCAGTACATAACCTAATACCGCTCCGCCTAATACCACCAATGCAGAGTTTACTTTTTTGAGACCGAAACAAACTAAAATACTTATCACCTCAATTACAATGGTACGCCAGTCGCCAATACTTTCTTTTGTCATGCCATAACATACAAAAACAATAAGAGCTACTGAAGCCACATTCACGGCATCTAAAAAAACAGCCAATTGTTTACTCTTCCGCATTTTCGGTACAAGCGGATTTAATAACCACACCAATAAAAAGGAGGGAAGAAAAATACCGATAGTACTTACAATTGCGCCGCTTAATCCGTTAATTTGATACCCAATAAATGTGACAGCCGAGAAAACCGGACCCGGCGTAAATTGTCCAACTGCCACCGCGTCCATTAATTGCTGTTTGGTTAATAAACCTTGCTTCACTAATTCTTCATCCAAGAATGCGAATAACACATAGCCGCTTCCGTATAAAATAGAACCAATTTTTAAAAAGCTCAGAAATAATTTGAGGTTTGTGTCGCTTAACCAAACATTCGTTTGTAATAAGAAGAGTGGCGCAGTACCATTGATATTTTCTGTTTTCTTAAAGCCGTGCAGTAAAAGTGCCGCGGCTCCACTGCCAAACAGCACCAGCATTTCGTTAAATCCTAAAAAACAAAACAAAAGCGCGAATAGCCCAATAGCAATCAATTGTAAATTTTTCAGTGAAGCTTTGGCCATTGGGTAAACGGCTGATAAGATAACCGCAATAATGGCAGGTTTTATTCCGTAAATAAATTGTTGTGCCGCTGGGAGCACACCGTAAGTTTTATATAACCAGGCTAAAAATCCTGTGATAATAACAGCAGGAACAATAAAACAAAGGCCTGCTAAAAACAATCCTTTTAATCCGCCGCGCTCATGACCGATATGAATGGCCATTTCAGTACTATTAGGACCGGGAATTAAATTGGTAGCACCGAGTAAATCAAGGAAATGCTGATCACTCATCCATTTCTTTTTTTGTACCACTTCATCGCGCATCATTGCAATATGAGCGGCAGGTCCGCCAAAAGCAGTTAAGCCAAGTTTTAAAAAGAGTGTTGCTATTTCGTTTAATGCTGTTTTTTGCATTTTATTTCTCAGGCTTTGGAACGCTCATGATTAAATAAAGGGCAACCATCAAGGTCATTAAGGCGGTTGTCAAGAATGCTTCAAAACCTCCAAAATTATACCATACAATACCGGTGATGGAACTGGCCAACATGGTACATACACTTTGAAAGCCTGTATATAAACCAATAGCTGTAGCGGTATCTTTTTTATCGGCAATATTGGTAATCCAGGCTTTTGAAATTCCTTCGGTAGAGGCCGAGTAAACACCATAAACAAAAAACATTGACAGTGTAAAGTAAATATTAGTACTCATCGACATGCCAAAATAAACAATGGTGAATAAAAACAAACCAAATATATAAACCGTTTTTAAATTCAGTTTATCGGCAATGATTCCTGCAGGAAGAGCAAAGAGCGCATAAATTAAATTGTAGAAAATATATACACCAACTACCATGGTGTCGCTTAATCCGGATTCTTTGGCTTTCAATAATAGAAAAACATCAGAGCTGTTGAATAAGGTAAAAACCAATAGACCAATAATTAATTTGCGGTATTGATCAGGGGCGGTTTTCCAATAATTTAAAAACGAAAGTGATTTTACGATTGGTTTATCAATTCGTTTTTCTTTTGGTTTATCCTTTAATAAAAAGGAAGCCGCTACTGCCAATACGCCCGGAATAAAGGCAATGTAAAATAAAGTAATATAGTCTTCCGGAAAAAAGTAGAGATAGAGTAAAGCTAATAAGGGACCAATAAAAGCGCCGGTAGTATCCATAGCCCGGTGAAAGCCAAAAACTTTTCCTTTGTTTTCTTTGGTGGATTCATCCGATAAAATAGCATCTCTCGCAGCGGTTCGTATTCCTTTTCCCAAACGATCTAGTGTGCGTGAAAAAAATATCCAAATCGGAAAAGTAAACATCGCCATCATAGGGCGCGAGATGCCGCTTAAGGCGTATCCTAATTGTACAAAAGGCATGCGTTTTCCCGTAACGTCTGAAAGTTTTCCGAAATAACCTTTGCTTAATCCTGCAGTTGCTTCTGCAATGCCTTCTAAAACACCAATGAGTACAACCGAAAAGCCAATGCTTTTTAAATACACCGGCATAATTGGATAAAGCATTTCACTGGCAACATCAGTAAATAAACTTACCAACGATAAAATCCAAACTGTTTTAGTGATGCCTTTCAATGCTTGCTGTTTTTACAAATGTAATGTTTAATGCATAAAAAAAGCCGCGAATTCATCACGGCTTTAAAATTTAATTACGGAATTTATTATTTAGCGAAATCTTTTTCTTTATGTTTTTTGATTTGTGTTTTAAGTGCATCACAAGCCGTATCTACAGCTTCTTCAAATGTTGAACATTGTTTCTTTGCAAATAATTCGTGACCCGGCGCGTGCAATTTAATCTCTGCCACTTTATTGTTACTGTTATCTGCTTTATCTAATCGTAAAATAACATCACAATTAATTATGCCTTCATGAAAGGTTTTAAGTTTTCCTACTTTTTCTTCAACATGAGCAATTAATTTTTTGTCTGCATCAAAGTGTACTGATTGAATGTTTGTTTCCATGATTTTTTTCCTCCTTTTATTTTTAATTAATCACCCGAACGCGGGTGCGCTTGTTTGTATGTTTTTTTTAGTTTGTCGATTGTGTTATGCGTATAAATTTGTGTAGCCGATAAATTACTATGACCCAATAATTCTTTTACCGCATTAATATCGGCTCCGTTATTCAATAAATGTGTAGCGAATGTGTGGCGCAAAACGTGAGGACTTTTTTTACCGAGGGTAGTCACAGCGCCTAAATACTTGTTTACGATTTTATAAACCTCTGCCTCTTTCAATGCCTTGTCTTTTTTAGTTACAAATAGAAATGAGTTCACTAAACCCTCATTCTTTTTTACTTGTAAATAGGCTTCCAGGTTGCGTTTTAGCTCTAAAGAAACCGGTAAAATTCTT
>CAYQDP010000315.1:0-3936 GCA_964416235.1 uncultured Flavobacteriaceae bacterium
CAAACGCGAGTACTTGCGCATCTTAAAAAGTGCGCGTTCTTCAGGTGATAATTATGTTGTATTAAAGCGTAATGTACCTTACAAAGATTTACAAGCGCTCAAAAAATTCCCGATTCTTCGTCGCGGCCGCCGCGGTGGTTTAGTTACGTTACAAACGAATAAACGTGAGCGTCCTTTTAAAATGTTAGCGGCACGTACCATCGGATTATCCCGTCAGGGTGTTAAACCGGTTGGACTCGAAGGCGCATTTGATACTATTTTATTAGGTACACCCGGAAAACGTTTAATGCAAAAAATTGCAGGTGATGTATGGCGTCCTATTAATGATGAGTTTGAAGTTGAGCCAAAAGACGGAAGTGATTTGTATACAACCATCGATGTAAACATACAGGATGTGGCATCGCATGCATTGCTAAAAACCTTAGTTAAAAATAATGCGTCTTATGGATGTGTGGTGCTGATGGAAGTGAAGACCGGAGAAATTAAAGCCATTGCCAATTTAACACGTAATCAAAAAGATTCGACTTCTTACTCTGAAAATTTAAATTATGCTATTGGTTATGCTACGGAGCCGGGTTCAACATTTAAGTTGGCTTCTATGTTGGCGGTAATTGATGAGTACAATATTTCATTGGAAGAAAAGGTGTTTGTAGGAGATGGTAAAGCGATGTTCTCAAATTTGGAGATGAAAGATTCTCACGCGCCTGAAACGCCAACATTAACTGTACAGCGCATTTTTGAAACTTCTTCGAATGTGGGTGTGGCTAAATTGGTAACAAAATATTTTTCCAAGGAACCACAGAAATTCATTGATAAATTAAATTCATTTCATCTGGACAGAAAATTAGGAATCACCATTCCGGGTGAAGCTACGCCACGTATAAAACAAACGAAGAATAAAGATTGGTACGGAACTTCATTGCCTTGGATTAGTCATGGTTATGAAAGCTTGGTAACACCAATTCAAACTTTAACCCTTTATAACGCCATTGCCAATGGTGGAAAAATGATTAAGCCACGCTTCGTAAAAGAAATTCAACGCAACGGAAAAACTGTAAAGAAATTTGAACCCGAAGTGATTGCCGAACAAATTGTAAAAAAGGAAACTGTAGCGAAGGCAAAAAAATTAATGGAAGGTGTAGTTAAGAATGGTTCAGGAAAAGGATTAAATGTGAGCGCGTTCCCGGTTGCCGGAAAAACAGGCACTGCAAAAATTTCCAAGAACGGTATTTACGAAAAAACATATCAGGCCTCTTTCGTTGGGTATTTCCCGGCTGATAATCCTCTCTACACTTGCATTGTTATCATTAATTCGCCAAGTAATGGTATTTATTATGGTGGATTGGTTGCAGGTCCGGTATTTAAAGAGATTGCCGAAAAAGTGTATTCAGGAAGTCTTGATTTCATTCAGCCAATTAATACTAAACAAAACCTATTGACCAAAGCGCCTGATGTTATCAAATCTAAAGGAGAAGAATTAGAGAAAGTATGCGATGCATTTGCTTTACCAAAAAAGAATGGCATTGATGGAAATAAGTACGTTGCAAAAAGCACAGGTGATTCCACTAAAGTAGTTTTGGTAGAAACAAATATTGAGAGCTCATTGAAAAAAGGATTGATGCCAAATCTACAAGGTTTGTCAGCGAAGGATGCATTGTTTTTATTGGAGAATAACGGATTAAATGTAAAGTTATTCGGAGTTGGTACCGTAAAAAAACAATCTCTGGAAGCCGGAAAGAAATTTAATAAAGGTGATAAAATCAGTTTAATACTCAGCTAAGTGAAATTATTAAGCGACATATTATATAAAACCCGTTTGGAGGAAGTGATTGGTTCAACGCACATGGCTATTTCTTCTGTTACGTTTGATTCACGCAAAGTAAAGAAGGATACATTGTTTGTGGCAACTCGCGGAACTGCAACCGACGGACATGCATACATTGATAAAGCCATTGAAGCGGGTGCTGTTGCTATTGTATGTGAGGACCTTCCGGAAACAAGAAAAGAAAATGTAACATACATTAAAGTAACGGATTCAACGCACGCTCTAGGATTTATTGCCTGTAACTATTTTGATAATCCATCTACGAAATTAAAACTGGTTGGCGTTACCGGAACTAACGGTAAGACAACTACGGTTACTTTATTATTTAATCTATTCAGAACACTTGGATACAATGTAGGATTGCTTTCTACTGTTCAAAATAAAATTAATAACACTGTTATTCCTTCAACCCATACAACACCGGATGCATTATCCTTAAATGAATTGTTATCGGTAATGGTGGAACAAGGATGTGATTACGCTTTTATGGAAGTGAGTTCTCATGCAGTTGTACAGAACAGAATTGCAGGTGTTCAGTTTACCGGTGCCATATTCACAAACATCACACATGACCATTTAGATTACCACAAAACATTTGACGAGTACATTAAGGCTAAGAAAAGATTTTTTGATAATCTTCCTGAAGAAGCTTTTGCTATCACTAACAAAGATGATAAAAACGGGATGGTGATGTTGCAAAACACTAAAGCGCATAAGTACTCCTACAGCATTAAAAATGTAGCCGATTATAAATGTAAGATTATCGAAAATCATCTGAACGGATTGTTATTGAACATTAATAATCATGAGGTATGGGTGAAATTGATCGGAACTTTTAATGCGTATAATGTTTTAGCTGTTTTCGCAGCAGCACATTTATTAAAGCAGGATGTCATTAATATTCTTACCACATTAAGCAATTTAAATTCGGTAGAAGGACGTTTCCAATATGTGAAATCGGAAACCGGAATTATTGGAATTGTA
This sequence comes from uncultured Flavobacteriaceae bacterium, assembly GCA_964416235.1. Classification (GTDB taxonomy): domain Bacteria; phylum Bacteroidota; class Bacteroidia; order B-17B0; family Aurantibacillaceae; genus JAHEYG01. Next base: position 2,810 of record CAYQDP010000315.1, read on the forward strand.
GATTATGCGCATACACCGGATGCATTGAAAAATGTATTAGAAACAATCAAGGACATTCGTTCAGGAAATGAAAATGTAATTACGTTGGTGGGATGTGGCGGCGACCGTGATGCGGCAAAACGTCCGGTGATGGCAAATATCGCTTGTCAGTATAGCAACAAGGTAATTTTAACTTCTGATAATCCGCGCAGCGAAGATCCGGAAGAAATTTTAAATCAAATGCAAGCTGGTGTTGATGCAACTGATTTCAAAAAAACATTACGCATCAGCGATAGAAGAGAAGCGATTAAAACAGCTTGCACCTTAGCGCAAAAAGGCGATATCATTTTAATTGCAGGAAAGGGTCACGAAAAATATCAGGAGATAAAAGGCGTGAAACATCCATTTGATGATTTAGAAATTTTAAAAGAAACGATTAAAGCAATGGGAATTTAATATGCTGTATTACTTATTTCAATATTTAGATAAACTTGATTTTCCGGGAGCGGGTGTGTTTCAATACATCTCTTTCCGCGCAGCATTGGCTTTAATCACTTCACTATTGATTTCATTAGTGTTTGGTAAGCGCATCATCGAATTTATCCGCCGCAAACAAATCGGAGAAACAATACGTGAGTTAGGGTTAGAAGGACAAGTACAAAAAACCGGAACACCAACCATGGGTGGTTTAATTATCATTCTGGCCATTATCGTTCCTACTTTATTATTCACAAAGGTTCTTAATGTGTATATCATCCTAATGCTTATCTCAACAGTGTGGTTAGGTGGTATTGGTTTCTTAGACGATTATATCAAAGTATTTAAGAAGAATAAGGAAGGCTTACAAGGAAAGTTTAAAGTTATCGGACAAATCGGAATTGGATTGATAGTAGGAAGTGTATTGTATTTCCATCCGGATGTAGTGATAAAGGAGCGTATTGAAAGTACCGGTGCTGATATTGGAAAAATTTCGGGACAAACAGAAATTAAATTGCATGAACCTAAGTACGCCAGTACACCAACTAAAACTTTAAAAACAACGATTCCGTTTTTAAAGAATAATGAGTTGGATTACGGCAAATTTATTTCATGGTTGTGTGATGACTGTACTAAGTACGGATGGATTATTTTTATCCCAATGGTTATTT
>CAYQDP010000316.1:0-3935 GCA_964416235.1 uncultured Flavobacteriaceae bacterium
AATATCCATAAAATTACGGCAGTTAACACAATCGCAATTTCGGAAATATCGCTTCCTGAAAAAATCATTAGAGCAATAGCTGATCGAATGGCGGCTTCCACAACACTTATCATAGGTAAAACGGTGGTAAGAAGAAAGTATATGCAAATGCCTGCAATCATTTCGGCAGTAAGAGAATAGGTATAAAACAATTTAATAACCAATACAAACTGAAAGGTGAAAACGAAATACCGAAGCACAGATAATACTAAAAGCTTGGAGATTATTTTTGAGTTGAATTTATAGGGCAAGGCATGTTGACCATAGCTCCGCTCAAATTTTTTTACAATCCATTTTTGAATGGATTGAAATTTCAGAATAAAAAAAGTGAATACGCTTAGTAAAAGCATGCATAAAATGCCAATCCAAAGTGCGGCAGAATTTTCGCCGGAAATTTTCTCTTGATAAAAAACAAAAATCGAAATAAGTCCGAATAAAATTGTAACAGCCAATTGAAACATGCCGTTTGCAAAATGAAGGAGTGTAATAGTGGGACGATTACTCGGCTTAAAAAATAAAATTTTAGCTAAAAATTCAGTGGCTCTTCCGGGCGCTAAATTACCAACACATAAACCGGTGTATACCGACTTAGAGGCAGTGATAAACGAAACCTCTTCAATGGGCGCTGTTATGAGTTGCCATTTATAGCTTTCAATACCCCAATTAAGCGGAATGAAAATAATGCAGGCCAACAAAAGCATGTACGAATTTAGACTCGAGAAAGCTGAGGTGATTACTTTTATTTTTTCGGGTGTGAATTCGCCTTGCAATCGATAATAAATAAAATAAAAGCTGGCAAAACCTATTATAATTTTAATAAGCCAGCTCATAATATTTTTTGTTGAAGCCAAATACAAAAGATAATTCCTCTAAATTTACGTTATAATTAGCAAATGGCAACCGACCGCATCATATTAGGAATTGACCCCGGCACTATTATCATGGGGTACGGTTTGGTGCATATCAAAAACAATAAACCTGAATTACTAGCTACGGGCGTAATTAAATTGGATAAACTGGAAGATCATGCGCTGCGTTTGCAAAAAATATTTGAACGCACCATTGCAATTATCGAAGAATATAAGCCCGACGAATTAGCTATTGAAGCCCCATTTTTCGGGAAGAATGTACAGAGTATGCTGAAGTTGGGAAGAGCGCAAGGTGTTGCAATTGCGGCGGCCTTGAGTAAAAAAATCCCGATTACGGAATATTCACCAAAGAAGATTAAAATGAGTATTACCGGAAATGGAAATGCAAGTAAAGAGCAAGTAGCGGCGATGTTGCAACAACTGTTGAAATTCAAAAACACCCCACAACATTTAGATGCAACTGATGCTTTAGGCGCAGCCATGTGCCACTATTATCAGAACAGCAAATTGACAGGCGCGGCGAAATCCTATACCGGCTGGAAAGCGTTTTTAGCGGATAATCCGAAAAGAAAAGTTTAAATACACTTAAAGTAATCAAAAGGCTCCAGACAATCATTGCATTGATATAATGATTTGCAAGCTGTACTTCCAAACTGCGAAACTAAACGCGTATTTTCTGATTTGCACCTCGGACATTTTACAATTTTACTTTTTCCCGTTAACCAACTTTTATCCTCTGTTGTTTTTTCGGGAGGAGCAATGCCATAAACACGCAATTTTTCTTTTGCTTCTTCGGGAATCCAATCGGTTGTCCATGCCGGTGAATACACCAAGGTGATTTTAATTTCTTTAAAACCATTTGCAGTTAACACTTCTCTGATATCATCCTCCATACGTTTCATGGCAGGACAACCACTATACGTTGGTGTGATTTTTACTTCAACTGTTTCGCCGTTTAAAATCACATCGCGAATAACACCGAGTTCAGCAATGGTTATTACCGGAATTTCCGGGTCCGGAATTTCTGAAAGCAATTTTAATATGTCGTCTTTGGATACCATGTTTATACTTCAATGCCAACAACCGTTACATCGTCTATTTGTTCATTATTGCCTTTCCAGGTTTCAAATTCAGCAGTAAGTTTTTGTTTTAATACGGCCATGCTATTTGCGGCACTTCCACTTAAAATCGATTCAAAACGCTTATACATAAATTTCTTCCCTTTTAATCCGCCAAACTGATCAGGCAAACCATCAGTAGTAGCAAATATTCTATCGCCTTTATGAATATTAAAGTTGGTGAATGTGTAGGGCTTTAATTCACCATGATACAAACCAACAGGCATTTTATCGCCTTTGTACTCGTTCAATTCACTATTTTGCAAATGATAAATAAAATTATTCGCGCCGCTAAACATGATTTCATTGTTCTTAAAATCAAATCTAAGTAATACCATGTCCATGCCGTCACTTTTGTCTTTTCCTTCCACTTTGTTTAAACTGCTTATTACTTTTTCACGAAGGAGATTTAAAATCTTATCAGTTTCAAATATTTCTTTTTCATTTACTATTTCGTTTAAAAAAGAAATCCCCATCATGCTCATAAATGCACCGGGCACACCATGACCGGTACAATCGGCTACAGCAACGAAATGATAATTTTTTACTGATGTGTGCCAATAAAAATCACCACTTACAATGTCTTTAGGTTTAAAAACAACAAATGCATCACTTAATTCTTTTTTTAACTCACTTTCTGCAGGAATGAGTGCTTCCTGAATTGTTTTCGCGTAATTAATGCTGTCAATAATTTCTTTGTTTTTAAAATCTACCAATTGTTTTTGTTCAGCGATAATGTTTTTCTGGTGATTGGATTCTTTAAATCGTTTATATAATATTAACGAGAATGCAGCAATAGTAATTGTAATGGCTATGACAGAAAATAAAATAATATTTCTTTTGGTCGATTCGGCTTTCGAGCGTTCTTCTGCATTTTTATTTTCTAATTGAAGCAGTTTAATTTCTTTTTCCTTTTGATCAGTTTCGTAGCGTGTTTGTAATTCGGTGAGTGAAGCTAAATTGGTAGATTGATTAACGGAATCTTTTAAATTAATGTATCGGTAAGCGTAATTAAATGCTTTTTCATAGTTGTTGAGATAATAGTAAATAATGTATTGACTGGCATAGTTATCAATCTGTAGTGCAATGTCGTTTTGTTGTTTGCATAAATCTTCACCTTCTTTAGCGGCTTCTAATGCTTTTTTGTAATCTTTTTTCTTAAGGTAACAGGATGCAAGATTGTTTTTTAAAATGGTTAACGCATAACTATCTCCTAATTCAGTTCGGATTTTAATTGCTTCCAGCGTTGTTTCGATAGCTTTATCGTATTGTTTCAATCCGTTATAATTCTCTGCCAAATTAACGAGACTTACTCCGATTCCGCGTTTGTGTTTTATTAATGTGAAAAATTTAAGCGACTGTTTATTATAAACCATGGCGGTGTCAAACTTTTTTAACACACTATATTCACCGGCTAGACGTGCGGATATATTGGCAAAATTAAAAGTGTCTTTTTCTTGCTCACTTAGTTTTAAGCCTTGCTTATAATAAGTGATTGCTTTTTCATGCAAGTCCATATTGCTATGGATATAACCTAGGTCGTGGGCAATTTTAATTTTATATTTTATATTTTTTTTTGATTCTGCGAATCTTTGTGCTTGTAAACAAAACTCAAGCGCTTTGTTATATTGAAGTGCAGAACTTAGTGCGCGGGAAGAAAGCAAGTAAGTGTTAATGATTAAAGCTGTGTCTTTCGTGATACGCGCGTACTTAATAGCGTCGGTTGTATAATAACTGGAAGAATCGTTAAGGCCTTTTAATAGGTAATAGCGTACTAACTGTAAGTTAGATTTGGCATAGCCGTAAATGTATTTTGTTTTTCTTGCGGCTACTGCACTTTGCTTAATGATGATAAGTGCGGAATCAGTATTTTGCTCAAGTAATTTGTCGGCAAGGCGTAAATGTTTAT
>CAYQDP010000317.1:0-3918 GCA_964416235.1 uncultured Flavobacteriaceae bacterium
AAAAAAAGGCAGCTAAATAGCTGCCTTTTTTAAATCAATTATTTGTTATTATTTCTTGCCTTCAGTCATTGCCTGATCGAATTCAAAATTTAAAGTTGTTGCTTTTTCTTTTACTAAAGGAGCTTCGGTAAAAGTTTCGCGCCATTGAATAATCATTTCAACCAATTGCATATCCATTTTTCTTCCGCCTTCCATGCGTTCCCATTTAATAGTAAACGCATCATTTTCACCTTTCATTAACATGATTGGTCCGCTGCCGCCTAATAAACCTGCGCTGTATTTAGAAGCGTATTCGTTACCATCCGGCATTTTTGCAGCCGATTTTAAAGGATCAATAAATCCAACTTTACTGCCACTGTAAACTACTTTAAATTTCGCTTCTGTTTTATCAGATTCCTTCGATAATTTATCCATGTTACATTTAAAATCTCCGGCTACGAAATCATTTTTTGCAGGTGGTAATTTAAAATCAGGTGCTTTTACAACAGTTCCATTTGGAGACGCGGTATAAATACCATCGGTAGAGAACGAATAATTTTTTACAGCGTTGTAGCCCGGACCTTTTAAATTAATAATTCTAAAATCACTGCCGAAAGGCTTAATCACTAACCATTTTTCCTTTGGCATCATGTCTTTACCGTTAATAGTAAATTTACATTCTTCCGGTTTTAAGATTAAGTAGTCACCTGTTTTATTCGTGATTTTTAATTTGAATTTGGTTTCACCTTCGGTTGATACGGCATTATCCACCTCAACAGAATAACGTTCTCCGTCCTGAGTGATGTTTTTATAATATAGCTTATCGTATTTCTTTTCTTTTTGAGCCAATGCAACGCTACCTGTAGCAATTACCAAGGCCATCATCAAAATTGATTTCTTCATAGGTTTCTAATTTAAATTAAAAGTAATAAATAATTTTATATCTGAAAGAATTCAAATCCCTTGCCAAATAAATGGCTTTAAGGATTTTTAACGAATGCCTCTAAAATTTCGCTCAAGTACTTTTCATCTGTTTTATCAAAGCAAGCATATTCATCACTATCGACATCCAATACGCCAATGATTTCCTTTTTGGAATTATAGATTGGTAGAACGATTTCTGATTTAGAGAGTGAAGAACAAGCAATATGTCCGGGGAATCGATCCACATCTTCTACAATGATAACCTCTCCTCTTTCCCAGGAAGCGCCACACACGCCTTTACCTTTATGGATGCGTGTACATGCAACCGGACCTTGAAACGGACCCAAGACCAATTGATTATCCTTCACTAAATAAAAGCCTACCCAAAAGAAATTCATCCCGTATTTTAATGCAGCGCAGATATTGGCCATATTAGCAGTTATATCACTCTCACCTTCCATTAAAGCTTTAATCTGAGGAATTAACTCAATGTACTTTTCCTGTTTATTCGTTGCGGTTATTTTTAAATCTTCGGCCATATAACAAATTTATCTATCTTAGTTAGATAAAACCAGAAACATGAAAAAAATATTAGTAATGGCCTTTTTAGGCTTAGCGTTTGCGGCAAGCGCACAAACCATTGAAGCCGGTAATCATTCAACAACCGGATATATTAAATCCGATGGAACAATTGAAAACAGCAGCCATAGTACGAAAGGTTACATTAAGAGTGATGGAACAATCGAAAACTCTTCTCACAGCACAATTGGTTACATTAAAAGCAATGGCACCATTGAGAATTCTTCTCACAGCACAGTAGGTTATGTAAAAAGTGATGGAACGGTAGAAAATTCATCACATAGCACCATTGGCTATATTAAAGATAATGGCACAGTAGAAAATTCTTCGCACTCTACAATTGGGCATGCGAGCGGGGTGAAAAAAGAATGGGCCGCCGTAGTGTTCTTCTTTTTCAAGTTTAATTAATCATTCCTCACCATAAAAAAAGCCGCTTGTTAGCGGCTTTTTTATTTTACTCTTTTATAATTTTTGTAGTGACGGGCTTTCCGTTTTGCATGAGTCTTACAAAATAGAGTCCGTGACTGAATTGTGACAAATTTATTTTTTCATTCTCTTCGTTAGCTATACCGGCATAAATCACAGCACCTAAAGCATTCATTATTTTTATTTCACTTCCATTGTCTGCACCAATTATATGTATTTCGTTTTTTGTTGGATTTGGGAATACATTAATCGTTTTATCATTCGATAATTCAGCAACACCAATACAAGTGGATACGTTTACAGTTTGTGTTGCAGGTGCACTGCTGCCAAAAGCATTAGAGGCTACTAAAGAAATCGTATACGTTCCGGGAGCCGAATAACTAACAACAGGATTTGCAATTGTAGACACAGAAGGACTGCCGCCTGCCATATTCCAGGCGAAAGTGGTTGGTGAATTCGTTGATGTACTGCTTAAAGCAATTGTTTGATTGATGCAAAAATTAGTTGCCGAGACCGAGAAAGATGCAACCGGCTGTGGTTGACAAATCGGATCCAAAGTATACAGTTGATTAAATTCGGTACCGCTTAATTTGCGGTTGTAAAAACGCACATTATCAATTGTCCCGTTTAAAGGATAGTTAGTAAACTCGTTTGTTCCACCAAGAAACACGCCTTTGTTGGACGCATATGTAATGGGGTTTGAATTTGCCAAAGCGCCTGCCAAATTTCCATTGATATACAACTTCAGAGAATCGGGTCCTGCATAAAACCCAACATGATACCATGTATTAGAAACTACACTGGCTGTAGAAGTAACCATGGCTTGCCCTAAACTGCTGCAAGCAGAAGTAGCTTTCACAATTTGAAAACGATAATTATTGGTGCCTTGATTTAAGAACAATAAATGGTATCCTTCAAAAAAACTTGTGCATGTATTATTTGTATACACAATTGTTTGGTGGGAAGAAGTAATGTTTGTTTTAACCCAAGCCGCGAAAGAAACAGCTGCAGATTTTATCAATGGCGAGTTTGGCAATTGAATAAAACTTGAGTTAATACCACTAAACCCTATTGCCGTATTCGCCTGACTAAAGCGATTCACCGTTGGTGTTACCGCGCCCAGTGTACCATTTAAAGCGCTAATTGGATCCGTAGCATTTCCATCTAAAGAATAACAGGCCGTTAAACTCGCAGATAAACTTGCTTGTGAGAAAGCAAGTGCATTTAACGCTAAACAAAGTGAAAGGTAAATTTTTCTCATGCTGTAAATTTTAATTAAATGTAGTAAAAAAATGCAGATGAGCAAGTTTAGTGACAAAGATTACTGCTTTATTACTTTGGATACGCGAACCTTCGTATTTGATACATAAGTGATAAAATATAAACCTGAAGGGCTTTCATTAAGAGAAAGACTTACCCTTTCAGTTTCGACTTTTTGACTTGATACTAATTCGCCTAAAGCATTCATTATTTTTATTTCACTTCCTTTATCTGCACCGATAATATGAATTGCGTCTTTTGTTGGGTTTGGAAATACAGCTGCGATTTCGTTGTGCGATACTTCATTTATACCTGTGGTGCTGCATGGCGCATTACTGGTAGTTAAAGTTGGATTAACCTTTGCCATGAATCCAGACCAACCCGGAAAAGAAGGCGCGCCTGATTTGGTATGAAAAATAACATTGTTGGTGCCAGCCTTCCAGTAATTACAAAGCTGCAGGGAAACCTTTTGCGAATTTAAAAATCCAAAATGCCCATAAGGATTTGAAACATTAGAAGTATAAACTAAATTACCGTTTACATAAACCTGATGCAAGCAATTATCCACTAATAAATCCAATGCCAGACAATAAGCACCCGGACTAGAAATTTCGAGACCGCAATTATTAGCAGATGGTAAATTAAAAGATAATTTATAATATAAATCTACATTCCCCGAACAAGAATGTTCTGCGATTGACGAAGAACAAGAATGCGGATAAGTAATCCAATCGTTATTAATGGCGCCTG
>CAYQDP010000318.1:0-3911 GCA_964416235.1 uncultured Flavobacteriaceae bacterium
ATGTATTGAGTTATGAAGAGCAACAAGCGCAATTAGCTTGCAGCTTAGATAACCCTGATGCTTGCGAAGCTTGCGGATCGTAATTAACACGTCATTGCGAGGAGGAACGACGAAGCAATCTGAATTCTCACGGTGATAAAAAATAATTAAACAAAAGCCCTGCAGAAATGTGGGGCTTTTTAGTGAATGTTAAAACGATAATTATTGAAAAATAATTTAAAAAAAACAAAAAAGCTTAGCATTATACTATTAGAAAGGCTCAACGGTTGAGCTTAATAATTAAAAAAAATAAAATGAATATTACCTATTTATTTGGTGCTGGAGCCAGCTATAATGCAATTCCAGTAGTGGGAGAATTAGAAAAGGCTTTTGAACAATTCCACGAATGGGCAGAAATACAACTTGGACCTCTAGTCGATAGCAACAGTAACAGCAGCATTGATAGAGGATATAAACTGTTTCTAGAACAATTAAATCAATGCGCTTATAGATCACGAGTATTCGGCACAATTGATACTTATGCGAAAACCCTTGCACTTAACGAAAACACTCATGATTTGAGTATGTTAAAGTCTACTCTAAGCCTATTTTTTACTCTCTGGCAAGAACTTCAATTAAAAAACACAGCAATTGAAAAAGTAAGAACAAAAAATAGCAAGAATGAAAAATACCTTTTGAATGATAAAGGATTCCAAGACATAGACAGTAGATATATTACGTTACTTACAAACTATCTACAAATCAACCGAGAAAAAACGGATAAAAAACCTGTCATTTTAAACACAAATGTAAAGTTTCTCACTTGGAATTATGACACTCAACTAGAAAGAGCGCTTGCCTTAATTTCCGGAAATAATCTTAATGATGTTCTTGAAAACTATAGCATTCATCCAACAAATCAAATTTCCAGCGAGGAAATTCCAGACATTGTTCATTTGAATGGAATCGCAGGTTATTATGAAACCGAGAACAGTAAAGTTTCTTTATTTAAAGAAGCTAATCCTGAGGGTGGTCTAAATTTTAAAAATTTATTAAAAGAGAAGCTATATTTTATCGACTCCACTGAGAAAAGAACTGTTAATACGAATAACTTCCTACACTTTGCTTGGGAAAACAATAATGTTGCAAAGAAAGGAAGAGATTATGCCATTAAAATATTAGAAAAAACAGATGTTTTAATCGTAGTTGGTTATTCATTTCCAGATTTTAACTTGGAGGTAGATATTGAGCTTTTTAATGCGCTAAAAATAAATGGAAGAGAAGACTTCAAGATAATTTATCAAGACTTAAACGCTAATCAGGAAATAATTACAAGGAATTTTGGCATCGATCCAAGTAAAATTGAAATCGAAAATAAAAATCTCAATAAATTTATTTTACCCTTAGAGAGAAGATAGCAATTCAATTAGCGTCGATTTTTAATCTTCACTAATTCCTCTAACTTTCCCCATTACATAAATAAAAGTTCCCACTTACATTTAGCGCTTCGTTTAAACCTTAAAAACGATAGCCCATGGTTTTTATTATAGAATGAAAATTCCTACATTTATTTCATTGAACCCGACTTGCACTATATTCATCAGAAAATTTATAATTTCTGCCTTTCTACTTTTAACCATTAAGATTTATTCGCAAGGCTTTACTTACAAACGCTTTACCACAAAAGACGGATTGCCAAGTAATGAAATTGGTCATGTTTGTCAGGACAAACAAGGCTTCATTTGGTTTATTTCAGGCGATAATCTTGTTAAATACGATGGTTTAAAATTTCAAATTATCTCCGATAAAAACTATGAAGGTTGGTCGCTGTTCAGTGAAAACATTCGTTATGTTCCTGCGCTCGATAAGTTTGTTTTTACATCGGGAACAAAAGTAGTATTAGCCAAACATGATTTCACTTATTACAATGTAGACACCAGCCTGGTTTATTATTATGATAAAGAACGTGAAGCGCATATGGCTTCGTTTATTTATGTAGATAAGAATGGTTATGTTGTTTTTACGCGGGATAAAAGCTATAAAAAGCGCCCCGATTCTGATACGCTATACTACTGGTTTAATAAATCTGTTAAGTATATCAAATTTCCAACGGGTTACTCAAGAAACGGCAGGATGAAAATACTATACGAAGATCTTGCCGGTAATATTTACGTGAAACTCTTGAATAAAACAAAAAATGAAATTAGTTTTTACTTATTCGACCAAGGTCATTTAAAGAAACTTTTTTCGTATAGCTCTAACTTACGTATTGATGATTTAGATGCTAAAATTATTGAAGATAAGAAAGGAGCATATTGGCTGTATTCTGACTCACTAATATGTTTATTTAAGAATTCTCAATTAGCAAAAACATACTCTTTTGACGCACTTAAGTATCCTTTATTATCCAAACCTGCGCTTGATAGTAAAAACAATATGTGGGTGTCTTCTAAAACCGGCTTGTTTGAGTTTAATTATAATGGATTTACTTGGCATGAAGACAAAAACAGAAAGCCATACATAAGAATTGAAACGTATTATGACGAAAATGGGTCTGAAAAGAATAACAGAATAATTGATTACATAAACTTTTACAACACGAACTTTGTAGATAGGTTTGATAATATATACAATAGCTACCGTATGTATGATGGGCATCAGTTTACGAATTGGGGTAATTCTTATGGTGAATTCGCAAACGACCTTAAAGGATCCGGAAAAGATTTAAGCGCAGAAAACTATTTGAGTTTATTAGAAGGCTTTGTAGATAATCAAGATAATTTATGGTTTTCCAGTTCAAAAGGTCTCATCCTTGCTTCACCGGCTCCTTTTAAATTCAAAGACAATACATATGATTATACGTTAGAAGACTATAAATTTTCAACTCAAGACAAAAAAGGCAGAAGCTATTACACTAAGTCCGTTGATGACTCTTCTATAGTTTATATTATGATTGTCGACAATTCGGCAATTAGATTCAAGAAGTTAAATAAAACATATCACGTACGATTAAAGCCATTTAATAATGGTGTTGTCTTAGAACAATTCACCTCAAGCGAGGAAACAAACCTCCTCTACCTTGACAATGAAATTGAAACGAAATTCTCTAAAATACCTAAACATTATAAAGTACTTAATTATAATGATACCATTGTGTACATGGGTAAAAACGATTTTATTGTGGGTACGCCTAACAATTGGTATACTGTAATTCATGGCGGAAATGTTGACTTTAGCTTTGCATACAAAAACCAAATCGTTACCCAAGGATTTAATTATTTCCGAATTCTTAAAGACAAATTAGAAAAAGGAAAGTTTTTCAATTATTCTCCGTCTGATACTTCACTTAAAACAATTAATTCGCAAGTTGCTTTATGGGATCCGTTTAATCCTAATAATGACACGGTATATGCATATAATAAGTACTTCAAGTTGTTCAGGAAAATAGGAAAAACAGAAACGATTTTTACTTTCAAAAAATCTGACACACTAGTCAATAAATTTAAAAACAATAGGGATTGGGATTTTTTTAGAATCAATCGCTTTAAAGATTTAATTCTGTTTTCAACTTACCAAAATGGTGTGGTTATTTACAAATTAAATGAACAAACTAAAGAGCTCGATTTTCAATCTATTCTAAATTACGCCAATGGATTACCAGGAAAAATCGAATTTTACATGTATGTTCAAGGTGATTATCTATCTATATGTTCATCCTTTCCGCTCAATTTAAGAGTATGGCATTACAATGATATTAAGTCAGGTCGATTTGAGAATTATTACGAGTACCTCGATTACAATACTGTATTAGTTGACGCGTTTCCCGTAAAAAACAAGAATGGTCAAATTGAAATTAATTCTCAAATTTCTTACTTAGGTCAGCGCGGATTCAACATAATACCACCTCCTGTGATTTTCAATTCCATTTCTTA
>CAYQDP010000319.1:0-3901 GCA_964416235.1 uncultured Flavobacteriaceae bacterium
GGTAAATTTATTCCGTTAATGTAAGATGCTGCCGGTGAGGCCAGGAATGCTACCGCGTTTGCTATTTCGTTAGCTTCCGCAAAACGACCCATCGGGATTTCATGCAGCATTTCATCTTCAACCGACTTAACTTCTAAATGGTTTTTGGATGCCTTATTAGTTATGATTGTTTTTAAACGTTGCGTGTTTGTAGCCCCCGGTAACACATTATTGACAGTGATATTAAATTTCCCCAACTCATTAGCCATTGTTTTCGACCAATTAGCAACAGCTGCACGAATGGTATTTGATACACCTAAATTAGGTAAAGGAGATTTAACTGATGTAGAGATAATATTAATGATTCGTCCGTACCCTGCCATTTTCATACCATCAATGCAAGATTGTGCCATAATATGATTGCATAACAAATGATTGGCAAATGCAGATTCAAACTCATCTGTTTTGGCAGATACGATTGGTCCGGAAGGCGGACCCCCGGTATTGTTCACTAAAATATGAATGGGATTGTTACGTTGCATAAATGCATTCATCAAATCACGTAACTTATTCGGCTCTGAAAAATCCACACACATATAAGAATGTATCTGTCCGGCCGATGTATTCAATTCTGACTTCGTTTGTTTTAAAGCGACTTCATTTCTTGCTACTAAAGTAACGCTTGCGCCTAAATTGGCTAATTCAACTGCAACAGCTTTTCCGATTCCTTGAGTACTTCCGCACACAATGGCTTTTTTACCTTTTAAATCAAGATTCATTGTTTTCTAAATTTTTTATTGCGTCCATTATTATATCCTGCTCATAGCCTCGCGACATAGCATATTTAATAATCTTGTATTGCTTTTTTATTTTATTGGGTTCTTTAATCTCTTTAATTTTCTTTTCAATAATTTTTTCTAAGGTAGCAAAATATTCATTGCCGTCGATTTGTTTTAAAGCTTTATTAATGCAGTACTCACTTACTTTATGTTGCTTTAGTTCCAGTTTGATTTTTATTTTGCCCCACCGCTTAATTCTGAACTTTCCCCTGGCGAATGCTATTGCAAAACGCTCTTCGTTTAAGAAATTTTCCTGGATGAGTTGTATAATGATATTTTCAGCTTCCTCGTTAAATATCCCGTACTCAAATAATTTGTTTCTTACCTCAAATTGCGAACGCTCCTGATAAGCGCACCAATTTTTCATTTTCTCCAAAGCAACCAAAGGTGTTAACTTTTTTGGGGATAATTTTTGAGTATTGAAGTTCACACTGCTAAATTATTCATTACACTTGTAGCACAGAAATTAAACTTTGAAATTACCTGTACATTTTTTAAACAGCATTAAAAACGCTAAAGGTTTTGAAGAAATTTCATTTGTTAGAACGCATGAGGAGGACGAGAAAATCACTTCCATCCGGGTAAATCCATTTAAACCATCCGATTTAAATTTTGAAAAACAAGTAAATTGGTGTGAAAGTGGTTATTATTTAAAAGAACGACCTTCATTTACTTTCGATCCACTTTTTCATGCGGGCGCTTATTATGTTCAGGAAGCAGGCTCCATGTTTTTAGAATTTGCTCTTAAAAAATCGGTTGACCTTAGTTTGCCTTTAGCAGTACTGGATTTATGTGCGGCACCTGGAGGTAAATCGACTTTAATAAACAGTTTACTTAATAATCAAAGCTTTTTAATCAGCAATGAAGTTATAAAAAATCGTGCCGATGTATTAGCCTACAACCTCAGCAAATGGGGCACATGCAATAACGCAGTTACTAATTGTGACCCATCCGTAATCGGTAAGTTGGAAAATGCATTTGACGTGGTGGTAGCTGATGTTCCTTGCAGCGGATCCGGATTATTTAGGAAACAACCTGAAGCAATTAATGAGTGGAGCTTAGATAACGTGAATCTTTGCAGTACCCGGCAAAAACGAATAATAGCAGACAGTATTAATTGTTTAAAGCCGGGCGGAGTACTTATTTATTCAACCTGTTCTTATTCAATAGAAGAAGATGAAGTTATCGTAGAATGGATGATAAAAGAATTTGATCTTGAATACATCCCCTTGCCTATAAACAAAGAATGGAACATTATTGAAACATCATTCGGTTATCGTTTTTATCCCAACCTCTTAAAGAGTGAAGGTTTCTTTTGTGCTGTTCTTAGAAAAAAAGGAGATTCTTTTGGAAACCATCGCAAAACCAAAAAACACTTATTTGAGCAAGTTGCTAAAAAGGAGTTAACTGAATTACAAAATCATTTTGAGTTCAACGAATATCACACTGTATTCAAATTTCAATCTACATTTAAATTGGTAAATACAGAGTTATATGATTTCTTGAATGTTTTCGGGCAGCAATTATATTTTAAAAAGACAGGGACTACTTTAGGAGAATTTAAACACAACGATTTTTTACCTGATCATGAATTAGCGTTGAGTATCTATTCCAACACAAGCTCACCAAGGATTGAATTAACGAGAGAGCAAGCGATTTCATTTCTTAAGAAAGAAAATTTGCAATTGGAGGCGCAAAAAGGAATTCAGTTAATGTGTTATAAAAATCTCGGATTAGGTTGGGCTAAAGTTTTGGATAAACGCCTTAACAACTATTTACCAAAGGAATTCAGGATATTGAGCAACGAAGACAATTAATTACCCAGCAAACGAATGCTGGTCCACATAATTTTCATATCTTTTTCTATTGTATAATCTTTTGAGTAAGACAAAAACAACAGATTTATCTTATCATCAGAAAGCACTCCGTTTTGAGCATCGGCCGGTGTTAACACAGAGGGTTTAATTTCCGGCAAATCTTTGCGCGGTGCCTTGCCATACCCAACCCACGAATAAATTCCTAACCACACTTTAAAACAATTTGCAATAAAATTGAATTTGTTCTTTTGGAAAAAAATAAAAACAGGTGATAGGATTAACAGAACCGATGAAGCCATTAAGTCATACAAACGCTTTTTACGCTTATTTTCAGGCTTACCCACATTATTGATATCAATTACATATAAATCTCCCGCGGTATCAATACTATTACTTCCGATAATAGATAAACTTTCGGGTGGAGCGATTTTAAAATCAACACCCTTTGTTACCAGCGTCAGCATTTTATCGATGATATTTTGCGAAGAGATATTCTTAGCACAAAAAATAATTTCATTGATAAAATGTACATCCACAATTTCATTCACTTGATTAAAATTGCCAATGTAATACGGATGTTTAACTCCATTATCGTTATTGCTTACAAAACCAACAAAACCCGCGTTAATTCGTGTTTCTTTAAGTAATCCGAATACGCGATCAAACTCCTCCTCACTTCCAATTATAATAATGCGTTTACTTTTCTCTTCTGTTTTAAATTTAAACTGCTTTAAATTAGCCGCGTTGTAGATGATTCGGGTAATCAAATAGAGAAGTACAGTGTAAGCTGTTCCTAATAAAATTAACGCACGCGAGAAACGATAATCTTCCGGTAACAATGAATAAACGATCAAAATAAAACCAGTGCCAACTAAAACACCACGCATCATTTTTATAATTTTAAACGGACGATCATAACCTCCGCTTAAAAAATTAAAAAACATCCAAATCAGTGTATAAACCGGGAAAGCAAAATTTGTAAGCCGCTCTGAATAGTAACCTTCCGTAAACTTAAACTCCGATTCGTAGATATCTTTAATAAAATATAAACCTGCCAGGATTAAAGCGAAATCGATAGCCGGGAAAAAAATCTGTTTAATAAAACGAGCTATGATTGCCATTCCGGCACGCAGGAAAATGGCTAAATGAATTAAGAAATCGAACAATCTCGCGTTACCCGAACTAAAATGTTTCTTGGCGAAAATTGCCATCGCTTTGTAAAACACAATAACGTAGTTAACACTGCTCTTTTTAGTACTCTCGCCC
>CAYQDP010000320.1:0-3900 GCA_964416235.1 uncultured Flavobacteriaceae bacterium
CGGATCAGTATCACTTGGCTTTATTTGTCGTATACTAAGTTGACTAAAGGTGGTATAACTCAATAGTATTAATAATATGGAACAAAAAGTAGGTCGTTTCATAAATGGCTTTTTGAATTAGACAATTAGAAACGGTAAAGGTTTAATGACACTTAAAGAGATTGTAGATTTGTTTCTAGCAATGGTTGTAAATAGGATTAATCCCATACATATTTCCAGGTTTTATCAGGCATTCTTTTCCAAACGGTATGAAATACACCTTTGTAATTTGTTTTCTTTCCGTCTGAGCTAATAAATTCCCATTCATACTTTCCATAAGTATAAGCCATGCTACCATCTTCCGATACCTCAATGTAGTCGGGTTCCCATTTGGCTTTTGCGTTTTCGTAAAATTTATTTGAATAATAATTTTTTATAGCTTCTTTTCCTTTAATGAGTGTATCGTTAGTCCTTTTAATAACGGCGTCGTCTGCAGCGAAAGTATAAAAAGCAATTGCCGATCCTTTTACGTTTAAAAGATCCTGAAATTCTTTTTCCACTTTTTTGATTTCTTTTTTTAGTTCAGCATTATTTTTAGTTTGACTATAAACCGGAGAAAGTGCAATTACCGTATACATTAAAAATGTGAATAAAATGGCTTTAGAGGTAGTTTTAATGATAAGCATATGAAGTAAAGTATGAATTAATTTATATAATAGCTTTGAACACTATTAATTTTACTTAATAGTGGTTTGTTTAAAGCCATCTAAAATGGCTCTTTGTAAAATTTCTAAATTTATATCACTTAAATTTTTAAATTTTATGCAATAACCTGTTACTGTTGCCTTGCCTATTGATTTGCTATAGGTGGCCGGTAAATACTTTTTGTCTTCCAGTCCCATAATATAAACCGAAATTCCGGTTGTGTTGGCGCTTATGCCAATTTGATAAAACTCTTTAGTTGTACCGTTAGCATATTTTATTATTCGCTTACCATAACCGATATTTGGATTAGTGACAATCTTACCTTTGTCATCCTTTCCGTCTAAAAACCATAATTTTCCTTTTGGAAGTATTTTTAATATTTGTTTATGTAAAGCTTCAATGTCTGAACGTTTTGAGTCAGGTTGTGAAGCAATGTAATTTTTGATTTGTTCCTTAATGTTCAATTGTGTACTGTTTATTTAATTGTTCTAAATTAGTGCTAATTCATGTCTAAGCATCTTAAATATATTTGTAGATAATTGCGTTATTTTTAATGTTTTTTTTGAAACCTTAATTACTTCCTCAAAATTTTCTCCATGGTTTTACCCTTAGCTAATTCATCAATCAGTTTATCTAAATAGCGAATTTGCTGCATAAGTGGTTCTTCTATTTCTTCTACACGATAGCCGCAAATTACGCCGGTAATTTTATTAGCATTTGAATTGATTTTAGCATGCTTAAAGAAGGTCTCAAAATCAGTTTTGTTGTCTAAATGTTTTTTTAAACTTTTTGCATCATAGCCTGTAAGCCAAAATATTATTTCATCTACTTCGGCTTTTGTTCTACCTTTTTTTTCTGCCTTTGCAATATAGTGGGGGTACACACTCGCGAAAGACATAGCATATACTTTGTGATTCTGCATTAGAGTATATTCTTATGATTTAAAGTTTAGTTTTTCTTTTTTAAGTTCTTTTTTCAAAACAGGAATAGCAGTTTTTCCAATGCCATGTAATTTTAAAATTTCCTTCTCGCTGTATTTAGATAATTGCTTTACAGATTTTATACCTTCATTTTTTAAAGCTCTTTGTGCAGGTGCCGATAAACCTGACATAAATCCTGAAGTGTCTTTTTTTAGTTTTTCGCAAATCGGACAAGTTGGACAAGAGCTTGATTTATAAAATTGATGACCTTTTTCGCAAGTTTTTAGAATTCCTTTTGTTTTTTTAGTGCTATTTTTTTCTACAATCTGCTGCGCTCTATACTTTACCATCTTTGTAATTAATGCAAGAGGTAATTTTTTATCTAATGTAAACTGAACTGCCCCTTTTGAATGTTTATACGCACCTAGTTCTTTTTTAAATTGTACAAGAGGCGATGAGGTTGGATAAAAACCTATATGAGCTTTGTAAGCTGCAAAATAAGCTAAGGGCCCATCTAGTTTGTATGCAGGCATATTATAACCAATATATTCTTCAGCTTTTGGCGCAGCTTTTTTAATACATGCCCTTAATTTAATTAACAAAGCCTTTTGAA
Organism: uncultured Flavobacteriaceae bacterium; assembly: GCA_964416235.1. Classification (GTDB taxonomy): domain Bacteria; phylum Bacteroidota; class Bacteroidia; order B-17B0; family Aurantibacillaceae; genus JAHEYG01. The sequence continues at coordinate 2,218 of CAYQDP010000320.1, forward strand.
CCGGCTCCTGCAGCTCTATGTATTCGTCTACGGTTTTATAACGGCTCGATTTCATTAGTTATTCGGAATATTTTTTAAAATTTCTAAAACAAACTTCCAATACTTTTCGGCTGAAGCAATATTTGCTCTTTCATCAGGAGAGTGTGCGCCTTTAATGGTTGGTCCGAATGAAATCATATCCATGCCAGGATAATTTCTTCCTAAAATTCCGCACTCCAATCCTGCATGACATGCTGCTACTTTTGGTTTTTGTCCGTTTTGTTTTTCATACAAACTCACCATCATATTTAATAGGGGTGAATCTACATTGGGTGTCCAGCCGGGATAAGCTCCTGTAAATGTTACTTCACATTCACACAATTCAAAAGCGCTTTTTAAAGCTTCCGCTAAATCATATTTACTGCTCTCCACACTCGAGCGCGTTAAACATTGTATGGTAATCTCTCCGTCTTTTACTAAAACGCGTGCAACGTTATTGGAGGTTTCAACCAAATTAGGAATATCGGCACTCATTCTATACACGCCATTATGCGCAGTATAAATTGCTCTTATTAAATTTTTCTGAACAGTAACGTCCATCACTTTTGCCGGAGCAGGGGATTCAGTTAATTCAATCGTTAAGTTTTTCTCTGTTGTTTTAAATTCGAATTTTATTTCAGATTTATTTTTTTCAAATTCTTCTTTCCAGGCGGTTGCATTCTGCGAAGGAATTACAATTACCGCTACACTTTCACGTGGAATGGCATTTCGTAAACTTCCTCCATTAATCTCGCTAACTCTTAATCCGAATATTTCATTGCCTCCGTAGATTAAACGGTTCATTATCTTATTGGCATTACCTAAGCCTTTGTGAATATCCATTCCGCTATGTCCGCCATTTAAGCCTTTAACAGTAATGGTAAAAGAGGTGTGATTATTTGGTGTGTTTTCTTCTTTGTAACTTCTTTTCGCAGTTACATCCAAACCTCCTGCACAACCTATAGTTAATTCATCATCTTCTTCAGTATCTAAATTCAAAAGTATTTTTCCATTTAGCACCCCGCCTTTTAAACCCAAAGCTCCAGTCATGCCTGTTTCTTCATCAATGGTAAACAAAGCTTCAATGGCAGGATGTTCAATTTCTTTACTCTCAAGAATAGCCATAATGGTTGCTACACCCAAACCATTATCTGCTCCTAAGGTTGTTCCTTTTGCGCGCACCCATCCGTCTTTTACGTACATGTCAATTCCTTGAGTAGAAAAGTCGAAATTGGTATCGTTGTTTTTTTGATGCACCATGTCTAAATGACTTTGCATGACAATGGTCTTTTTGTTCTCGTATCCCTTTGACGCAGGTTTTTTTATAATCACATTTCCGGTTTCATCCTTTAATGTTTCTAATCCTAACTTTTTTCCAAAGTTCATCATGAACTCTATTACACGTTCTTCTTTTTTTGAAGGACGAGGCACTTCATTTAAGTCGGCAAATTTATTCCAAAGTGCTTTTGGTTCAAGGTTTCTGATTTCTGAGCTCATGTTATTGTATTAATTTGTTTAAAATATCTTTTTCAAATGCTTTGCCGTTATATCCTGTAATGGCATCGCTAATCATTTTTTTGTATTTGCTTTGTGCGTAAAAGAATTTGATTGTTTCAGCGGCAGGGGAGGCGAGAAGGAAGAAGACAAAGCGCTTTGCCTGCCGAG
>CAYQDP010000321.1:0-3891 GCA_964416235.1 uncultured Flavobacteriaceae bacterium
ACACCAGCTTTGCAGGTGCAAAAGGCAAAAATCAAAACATCTTTATCAGTGCCACAAGTGGCACTTCTTTTTAAGATGCTCAATGATTTAAAGCCAAATATTTTTGAATTAAAATCAGAGGCAGAATTGCACCGCTTTATTTCTGCAAACTGTGAAACAAAGAAATCAAAAGAAGAAGATAAAAATTCACCTTGGTTAAAAACAGGAAACTATGCAGTACCTAAAGATTACAAAACATATTTAGAGCAAGTTTTAGGTTATCACGAGAAAGAAAATCCTCTTCCTCATAAAAAGAAGTTTGATTTAGTTCAAGGTGATGTAACCAAAACTTTACCTCAGTATCTAAAAGATCATCCTGAAACCATTGTTGCAATGGCTTTCGTAGATTTAGGGATTTATGAGGCTACTAAAAAAACATTAGAAACTCTAAAACCTCGTTTGGTAAAAGGAAGTGTTTTGGTATTTGATGAAATTAACTGCCCTGAAATGCCGGGTGAAACTACTGCATTAATGGAAGTATTTGGTCTTGATAAATACCGTATTGTGCGTTCTAAATTTACGCCAGACAGGAATTTCCTAATTATTGAATAATACCTTACCATTTTATGGAATGGATAAAAAAAGGGTTGCTTTATTGTCCTGACAGTAATGTTTGGTGGAGCAAGCAATATGCTATGTATCCTACTCCTTTTTTTATGCCCGAGAAAAATTGTATTCGTGTGTTCTTCGGAACAGTGGATGAAAATTTTTACGGTCGTACTTCCTACATTGATGTTAGTGCAGATGACCCTACTCAAATTGTAAATAATCCAAATAACTTTATTTTGGATTTAGGGGTTAAAGGAACATTCGATGATTGTGGTGTTACACCCGCAAGTGCCATAACTATTAATGGTAAAATGTATTTTTATTATAGTGGATTCTGTCGTTCTCACATGTCGCCCTACCATATTTTTTCAGGATTAGCTATTTCTGAAAATGGAGAAACCTTTAAAAAGTACAGCAAAGTTCCGGTAATGGATAGAACTGACTTGGAATATTTCGACAGAGCCGGACAAAGTGTAATTTTTGATGAAGGAATTTATAAATCCTGGTACGTTTCCGGTGTAAAATGGGAAACACTTAATACATCTATATTTAAAAACAAACCAATGCCTGTGCATATCGTTCGTTATGCTACTTCTAAGGATGGTATAAACTGGTCTGCAATCGAAAAACCAAGCATTGATTTAGCAAATGATGAAGAATTTGGTTTCGGTAGGCCTTGGGTATGGAAAGATGGAAGTACTTACAGAATGTGGTACTCCATCCGAAGTAAAAACTCACCTTACAGGATGGGATATGCTGAGTCTACAAACGGAATAGATTGGGTAAGAAAAGATGATGAAGTTGGAATTAAAGTGTCAGAAAATGGTTGGGATAGTGAAATGGTATGTTACGGAGCCGTATTAAAAGTAAAAGAAAAAACATTCATGTTTTACAATGGCAATAATCATGGCGCAACAGGCTTTGGATTAGCCATATTAAAATAATTAAATTGATAGAAGTAAAAGCATATACAAGCGATTTAAAAGAGCAATGGAATTCCTTTGTGGCTTTGGCCGACAATTCTAATTTCTTATTTAACAGAAGCTTCATGGAATATCATAGCGACCGATTTAATGATGCATCCATTTTACTTTTTGATGAAGGAATATTAATTGGGATTTTCCCTGCAAATAAAAAAGATTCTACAGTCTACTCCCATCAAGGTCTAACCTATGGTGGTTTAATACTGAACGAAAGAAGAAACGTAAAGAAGTTAATTGAATATTATCATTCTGTCTTTGCGTACTATTCCTCAAACGGAGTATCAGAAATTGTATACAAGCCGGTGCCTTCTTATTTAAGCAGAACTGTAAATGATCTCGAACATTTTGTTTTAAATATATTGAAAGCCGAAGTGACGAAGGTTGACACGGCATTTGTTATAGATTATAGAAATGAAATTAAATTTCAGGAAAGAAGAAGAAGAAGTGTTAAAAAGGGAGAAAAAGCAAATACAGAAATTAAAACAGATAATGACTTTGCCGCTTATTGGAATTCAATACTTGTCCCCAACTTGCGAGATAAATTCGGAACCGCACCTGTACATAGTCTTGAAGAAATTCAATTGTTGCACAGCCGTTTTCCTGAACAAATTAAACAGGCTAATGCCTATATTAATGGGGAAATTGTGGCAGGCGTAACTTTGTTTGAATTCAACGAATGTATTCACTGTCAATATATTTCTTCTAACGATTTTGGCAGAGACTCAGGTGCAATTGATTTATTATTCAATAATTTAATACATTTATATCAGAAAGATAAAAAGTATTTCGGCTTAGGAACTGCCAATAATAATGGAAATGATATTAATATTGGTTTATGCGAATGGAAAGAAGGTTGGGGAGCAAAAATACATGCACAGTTTCATTACAAATTTAAAACTGAAAACATTAACGGATTAGAACGTTTTTTTAAGAGCAATGCCTAAAATAAGTATAATAACACCATGCTATTTTAACGGCGATAATATTCCCGTTACCTTTCCTGTATTATTGGAAAATGAGAAAAATTTTCCTGCAGGAACACAAATAGAATATGTGTTTGTTGATGATGGCTCTAAAGACAATACCTGGGAACAATTAAAAAAGGTTTACCAGGCTCATCCTGATAAAGTGAAAATCATAAAGCTCGCCCGTAATTTCGGAGCAAATAATGCAAGCTTTACCGGTATCTGTCATGCTACCGGAGATTGTTGTGTAATTCTTTCGGCAGATTTACAAGACCCGCCTGAACTTATTCCGCAATTATATGCTCACTGGCAAAAAGGATATAAGTTAGTATTAGCGCAAAAAGCAAACCGCGAAGATTCATTTTTAACGAAGCTATTTTCTAATACATATCACAACCTGGTTAGAAAATGGATTTTGAAAAACGCTCCAAAAGGTGGCTTTGATTTATGGTTATTCGATAGAGCACTCCGCGATCAGATTGTAAAGATGAATGAAAAAAACTTCCACCTTCCTACTCTTTTCATGTGGATGGGATTTGAATACGTTAGTATTCCGTATACACGTCGTAAACGCGAAATCGGAAAATCCGGCTGGACCTTCTCTAAAAAGATGAAGACATTCATTGACAGTTTTGTGGCCTTTACTTATTTACCATTAAGAATGATTAGTATTGTTGGGTTTGTTTTAGGTTTCTTAGCTTTGGTTTATGCTGCATCCATTATCATCAACCGTTTTGTAAACGGTGTTACTGTTGAAGGATGGAGTTCTTTAATGCTTGTATTACTTTTTGTTTCATCTTTCATTATGATTTCATTAGGAATCATCGGTGAATATTTATATCGCACATTCGATGCCGCACGTAACAGACCAAATTTTGTCATTGATGAGAAATTTGGTTTTGAAAACGAAGACTCAAAAAAGAACTAAACATGCAAATACCTTTTTTATCTTTTAAGAAAATGCACGATCAGGTAAAACCTGATATGATGAAAGCGTTTGAAAAAGTATACGATAGTCATTGGTATATTATGGGCAACAGCCTCACTACCTTTGAAAAGAATTATGCATCCTACTCCAAAACAAAATTTGCTGCAGGTGTAGCGAATGGATTAGATGCCATTATTATTTCATTAAAAACTTTAGGTGTTGGACCCGGTGATGAAGTAATCGTACCTTCAAACACTTATATCGCTACCTGGTTAGCCGCATCTTATGTTGGAGCCACGCCGGTTCCTGTTGAACCGAATCCTCATACCTATAATATCAATCCTGATTTAATAGAAAAAGCGATTACTAAGAAAACAAAAGCTATTATTCCCGTTCATTTATATGGTCAGGTATGTGAAATGGATAA
>CAYQDP010000322.1:0-3884 GCA_964416235.1 uncultured Flavobacteriaceae bacterium
GTGAATCCACCTTTTGAGATTTTAGCTGTAAGGTTAAAATCAAAAATAAAAATGTAATTTTTAAAATTCTCATACTTTAATTCCAACAACAGTTACGTCATCTACTTGTTCTAAATTTCCTTTCCAGGTATTAAATACACTCACTAAATTATCCTTTTGCTCAAACAATGGTAAAGTTGTTGATTGGAGCAATACTTCTTCCAATTGCTTATACTTAAATTTCTTTCCTTTCGGACCGCCAAACTGATCGGCATAACCATCCGTAAATAAAAACAGTTCATCACCCTTATTTAATTCAAGTGTATGCGTTGGGAATGGTGTTGGTTGGTCTGTTTTACCAATTGGTTGTTTGTGTGCTTTTATTTCGTGAATAGTTCCGTTAGAATAATACCAAAGCGGATTATTCGCCCCTGCCCATTCAATTTTATATTTTGTTTGAGAAGTAATTACATCCTTTAAGGTTTGTCCTTTCGGTATGACTAATCTTCCCGGAATGTTTTTCTCACTAGGCAATTCCGTTATTTTCACCAAACTAATATCCATTCCGTCTTTCACATCCTTGTCACTCTTTGCAAATGTTTCCAATACCAGCTCGCGGGTCTTGTCTAAAATTTCTCCAGGAACTCTCAATCCAAACTCATGTACCGCACGATTCAACGCATTACTGCACACCACGCTTACCATCGCGCCCGGAACACCATGACCGGTGCTGTCAGCTGCCGCTATATATGAACCGTTATCTAAATGTTCAAACCAATAAAAATCGCCGGCAACAATATCCTTTGGCAAATACAAAATAAAATTATCGGGTAAATGTTTGGTAACTATGTTTTGAGGGGGCAGAATCGCTTCCTGCAATCGTTTGGCGTAAGCTATGGAATCTAAAATTTCCTTTTGCTTTTCCTCTACTAAATGTTTTTGTTGCTCCGCAATTTGCTTTTGTTCGGTAATCAAAACATTCGCCTTTTGTTTATCCTTATAGGCTTTAAAGGAAACACCTGCTACAACAAGCATTAATGCTAATCCTATAAATCCTCCATAGGTATATAACTTCTGCTGCCCAATGGCTTGTTCATGTCGGAATTTTTCCTCTGTTAATTTATTCGCATTGCTTACACTATCTTTTACGGCTTGTGATTTATACTCGTATTCAAATCGTTTCTTTATGTTTTCCTTTCTAGTATTTACATTATTAATACTATCTCGCATTTGAATAAATAAAATATGCATGTCGAGTGCTTTATCAAATGCTCCAGTCTTCTTATAATAAGCACTTAATTCTTCTGAAGAACTTTCTATAAGTTCCGGAATTCCTAATTCTAAACCTAAACTATATGATTTTTGTGCGTAATCTATTGCAGACCTTATATCGCCTTTTCTAGCGTAATAAGAAGATAGTGAAGAGAACGATTGAGCCATACCCTGCTTGTCTCCCATTTTTTCTCTGATGCTTAACGACTCAATATATAATTCATAGGCACGCTTTTTTGAATCCGCTACGCACTTCAATGAATCACCCTTGCATTGAGGATCACCATTCGCTTCAATCAAACTTGCCAAAACATTTAATGTTCCGGATAACTTCTCGGTATCGTTGATTTCGGTTTGCAATTGCCTTGCTTTCTCCAATAATGCAATTCCAAAAGCCACACCTTCTTTTAACCCTCCTTTTAATTTAATATTACCCGAATAATACAATTTTGCCTTATTTGCGGTGTAATTCCCTATACTACTTTTGTCATTCAATTTTTCAACGATTGTAATAGCCTTATCGTATAATTCCTCGGCCTTCAAATATTCTCCTTGCAATACGTTTACGTATGCAATGTTATTATAGCAAGCCGCCATATTATTCTGATTCCCTGCCTTCTCAAACATTTTTAAGGCCTCGTAATAATGATTAAGTGCCATTGGAATATTACCTTGCAAACGATAGATATAACCAATGTTATTGAGTGTACCGCCGGCGCCTTCGTAATTTTCTAATCCTTTTTGAAAATTTTGTGCAAAAATGTAATACTTCAATGCGTTTTGATAATCTCCCTTTATGTTGTACAAATAGCCAACATTTGAAATATAGATCGAATAATAAAAAAGATAATACGACTTAATATGTCCTTTTTGTGTTCTAAAATTCTTTAAAGCAATTGCACCTAACTTATCATTGTATGGCGACCAAACAGCCGGGTCGTAATCACTTTCCATGAGATAATACAAAATCTGACACTTTAGAGAATCATCATTGGTTGAATTGTAAGCACGGTTAAGCGAATCCGCCATAAGGTTTTGCCCCTTCGCAATTACACAATGTAACCATAGTATGACAAAAAGATACAGAAACCTCATAGTCGTATCCCTATTATTGTTACGTCATCTACTTGCTCCAATACACCTCTCCAGTTAGTAAACGATTGGGTTAAACTTTCCCTTTGCTCATCAACTGACTTGGTTGCCGACTGAAGAAGCATGTCCTCTAATTGCTTATACTTATACTTCTTTCCTTTTGGACCGCCAAACTGGTCGGCATAACCATCCGTAAATAAAAATAACTCATCACCCTTGTTTAACTCTAATGAATGAGTTGGAAATGGTGTTGGTTGGTCTGTTTTACCAATTGGTTGTTTGTGTGCTTTTATTTCGTGAATAGTTCCGTTAGAATAATACCAAAGCGGATTATTCGCCCCTGCCCATTCAATTTTATATTTTGTTTGAGAAGTAATTACATCCTTTAAGGTTTGTCCTTTCGGTATGACTAATCTTCCCGGAATGTTTTTCTCACTAGGCAATTCCGTTATTTTCACCAAACTAATATCCATTCCGTCTTTCACATCCTTGTCACTCTTTGCAAATGTTTCCAATACCAGCTCGCGGGTCTTGTCTAAAATTTCTCCAGGAACTCTCAATCCAAACTCATGTACCGCACGATTCAACGCATTACTGCACACCACGCTTACCATCGCGCCCGGAACACCATGACCGGTGCTGTCAGCTGCCGCTATATATGAACCGTTATCTAAATGTTCAAACCAATAAAAATCGCCGGCAACAATATCTTTTGGTAAATACAGAATAAAATTCTCAGGTAAATATTTGTTTACGATACCCTGCGGAGGTAAAATAGCTTCCTGTAAACGTTTAGCGTATGTAATAGAATCTAGAATCTCCTTTTGCTTTTCTTCAACTAAATGTTTTTGTAATTCTACAATTTGTTTTTGTTCGGTAATTAATACATTGGCCTTTTGTTTATCCTTATAGGCTTTAAAGGAAACCCCTGCTACAACAAGCATTAATGCTAATCCTATAAATCCGCCGTAAGTGTATGTCTTTTGCGTTTTAATTTCTTCCAAATGCCGAATGTTTTCATTTTCAATTTTAGCTGCATTGGATAAACTATCCGCCAACATTTTCTTATCAAAATTGTATTTTATTTCTGCCTCTATTGCCGCCTTTTGATTTTCAGTACTCATTAAACTATCGCGCATGCTTATGTAAAGCACATAGGTATTAAAGGCCTTCTCTGAATTCCCTGTTAATTTATAGAGCTTATACAACTGGTTTGAACCAGATTCTATCAATCTTGGATTTTCTAATTCCTTTGCCAACGCTAAACATTCTTCACCAATTAAAATAGCCTTCTTATAATCTTTTTTATTGGCATACGCCATCACTAAATTCAACATGGCGTTTACCTTAGGCTCTTTATTTTTTATTTCTTTCGAAATTTCAATGGATTGGTTCAAATATTTTATCGCACTATCCGGTTGTCCGATGGTATTCCATAATTTCCCTATTCCATTTAATGTATTGGCTATATAATGTGCATTTCCAATTTTCAACCTGATTTCATAACACTTTTTGAAATATTTCATTGAGCTTTCGAAGTC
>CAYQDP010000323.1:0-3884 GCA_964416235.1 uncultured Flavobacteriaceae bacterium
GTCGACTTTCATATCCGCAATTTCATTGTTTCTTACTACATAAAACGAATTATTAGCAGCAGCATAATGCATTTCGTTTGTTTTAGTATTCAAACAACAAAGTACAATATCCATTCCGTCTTTATTTTCCTCAGTGCTTGCTCCTTGCTTTAAGGTATTAATGATTTTATCGCGCAAAAGTCCTAATACCTCAGCTGGGTCAATTGCATTTCTTGTATCAATAATTTCTTCCAGAAAAGATAATCCCAGCATAGTCATAAATCCACCGGGCACACCATGTCCGGTACAATCACCGGTTGCATAATAGATAAAATCATCCTTTTTACGTATCCAATAAAAATCGCCGCTTACAATATCCTTTGGTTGAAATAGCACAAAACTATCCGTAAAATGCTTATTAAAATCCCCCTCGGTTGGAATAAAAGCGCGTTGAATTCTTTTAGCATAATTAATACTATCGGTGATTTCCTTTTTTTGCTCAACCACAGTGTTTCTCTCCTCTTCAATTACTTCTTTTGATTTAGCTAATTCAAGTCGACTCCTGATTTCATTTAAGGTTAAACGATAACGTGTACGAATAAGAAAAGCACTGAATAAGGCTACAGTAAGTACCAATAAACCACCACTGATAACAAACTGATCAACACTTAAATTACTATTGGCAGCGTAAAAAGCTATGTTGCAAATAACAGTTATAACAAGTAGAATGATAGAATAAATAAAGTCCCAGTACACCAACATCCCCACTCCAATGAACAACACCATGTAAGCAAAAGCATGTTTCTGTAAATGTTCCAAATCCATTACACTCCACATATAGGCGTTTTGTATGGAGATACCCAAAACCAGAACGAAAAGCGTCATGTAAATGTTTAGCTTGTGGAATTTTTTGGTAAGAAGTATTAGCGCCGTGATTCCCGATACAGATGCTCTGAATAATAAAAACGGAATCCAGTAATCAGGAATGATAAAGTAATCACTGATGAACCATACCAGATTCAGCACAACCCCTACCCAACAAGTAATAACCTGAAAACGTTCGGTGGAGCGATAAAATTCATTTTCTACCTCCTGCTTGGAAACAGATATATCAGTTGCAATCATATTAGATGCAATTTAGAAAATAAAATGTAAAATCAAAACACTAAATAATTAGTGCTGCTTTTTAGTAACCATTTTAAGGTTTAAAAGGTTCATTGGATTGGTTGACAAACCTTCTATATTATGGCTAACCAGACGGATAATTTGATCGTAATACAACGGAATAATCGGAGCATCATCCATTACCATTTGGTCCATTTTCTGATACAACACTGTTTTTATGCTGTCGTTGGTTTCATGAATGGCGTTTTCAAACAAAATATCGAAATCGGGATTTTTGTAGTGCGAAAAATTAAATCCTGCAGGACAAAAGTTTTTACTATAAAACATACTCATGTAGTTCTCCTCATCCGCATAATCTGCCACCCATGATTTTTTGTATAAATTGTATTCGCAAGACGCAACCGCCTGACGTAAAACAGACGGTTTATCCACGCTAATCTTCATTTTTACATTAATTTCTGCCAATTGCGATTGGATAAATTCAACTTGCTCTTTATAATTATCGGTAGTATGTAATGTAATTTCGGGTAAACCCTTTCCTCCTGGGAAACCTGCTTCGTTTAATAACTGACGGGCTTTATCCTGATTAAAAGTATATCCTTTTATTTTCTCGGTATCGTACGCTTTTAAACCTTTCGGAATGAATCCGGCGGTCGCAGGAACACCAACGTTATTTCTTAAATAAGTAATGAGTTTTTGTCGATCGAAACCATAATTAATAGCCTGACGAACCTTCTTTAAACGCAAAGGTGAGTTTTTAACGATATCAATGTTTTCATCAATTAAAATTCCTACATAATCTGTTTTAAGGAAGGTTTGTTTTTGAAGAACGAATTTCTTTGCATAAACATCACGAAGCTCCCCACTCTTATCTAAAACCTCATTAATATTAAACGCATCTGCCCCGCTTAGCATGTCAAACTTCCCGTTTAATAATTCCATGAATGCAGTTTCTCTGTCTTTCACAAATGAAACTGAAACAGCGTCGAGGTATGGTAATTTGTTTCCTTTTTCATCCATTTCAAAATAATTGTTATTCTTAATCATATTGAGTTTGGTTCCTTCTTCCCACATCTTTAAAACAAAGGGACCTGTTCCTACAGGATTTCTTCTAAAATCTTGTTTGTATAAATCAACTGCTTCATGAGGTACAACCGAAAAATATTTCATGGTGAGAATATTTAAGAAAGCACTGAATGGTTCCTTCAAATAAATTTCAAAAGTTGAATCATTTAATGCCGCGAATCCGCTGTAATTTGTTTTTTCACTGCGATCGATGTTATTGAGCAAAGATAAAGCGCTGCTTACGCTCGCATCAAACAAACGATTATAGGAAAATACAAAATCCTTAGCTGTAACTTTACGGCCCTTTCCGTTTTCAAAAGCGGGATTATCATGAAAGTAAACATCGCTGCGTAACAGAAATGTATATTTTAAACCATCACTACTTACCGAAAACTTTTTGGCAATACAAGGAATCACATTCAACTTATCATCCGTTTGAACTAAACCGTTAAATAATTGATTAACTGCCCAAATGTTTTCGAGGTTACTTGACGCAGCAGGGTCTAGTGATGTGATACCTGCCATTTCATTATAGTTAAACACTGTTTTAGTAGAAACATCTTTTTTTTCGTCGCCGCAAGAGAAAGCCAATAGCGCGCTTGCTGCTAATAGTAATAGGGATTTACGCATAATACAAATATTAAAAATAGCAGGGCACTTTAGTAAGACGCCTGATTTGTTTTATGCACAGTAGATTGTGAAAAGGGGAAATTAATTTCCGGTAATTTTCAGATATTTTGTGGTGTTGGCAGGGTCAATCAACATCAATTTTTCAACGGCCTTCGATTTTTCATCAGGTAATCCCTTTGAAAATACATTTACCAGCTCATCGCCCTTAGCATTAAAAAATAATTGCATGTTAAATGAAGCAGGACGGTTGTTGTATACCGGAACCAACAGATCAAGTGAGCTAAGAATATTAGCGCGTCCTTGGTCAACTTTCTCACTCATAATATCCAATCCTTCACGATGGTATTTATAATTGCAATCACGAATGCCCTGAAACACCGGCTGCAATTGATTTTCGATTAACCAATAACGGTTTTTTGTTCCTTCTGAAGATTTCCAACCCTTTTCGGAAGTGGTTTGAGCATTGTTTACAATCGTTTGAGCCATTTGCCAATATTGCGTTCCACCAAGTGGCGAATAACTATCATAATCCATAGCAATAACGACATAAGCGTAGAATGCAAGAACAGAAGTAAGGTTGTTTTGGAAAGTATTTAAGTTAAATTCGAGTTGAGTAAATTGCTGGAATTTGAACTGGAAGTTTTCATCAATGTAATTGAATAATGGTGCGTAATAAGAGCTTTTATATACCGGTCTGCGACTTTGTATCTGTATGGTTCCCAAATACTCATCTGTACCCAGCTTCTGTGTTACGTTAATTAAAATAGAGCAATCAATTCTTTCTTGTTGCGTATACAAATCTTTGGTCCATTTGGTATTGTTCATGAACTCAAATACAATTTTCTGCATTTGTTCAAACACTTGCTTTTCAACCGTACCTTGAACTTGTTGTGAAACGATGCTAACCTGACAATTTAATTCCTGTGCGGAAATACGCGTAACAAAAGTGGTGAATAAAAGTGCTATAAAGACCTTCCTGAACATTATTTCTTATTTAATAAAGTGCGCCTTAATGTGCTCAATTACATCGGCAGCTATTTCTTGTTTACTTTTAAACTCAAAATTAACTAAATTATTGTGTTTAT
>CAYQDP010000324.1:0-3880 GCA_964416235.1 uncultured Flavobacteriaceae bacterium
CTTTTTGATATTCCGTTAATGGCTCACTTACTAAATCAAAGAAGGTGTCAATTGGTTTTTGATTTACATGTTGAACAACTTGTCTCCCTTCGTACAGTAATGGCACTACCGCTTTGTCTTGAACTGCCTGATCAATAGTGTATTTGTCAATAATGCCGCCAAATTTATCAGCTGTATTCTTTTCTTTCTTCATTAAAGGCGTTCCGGTAAAACCAATGTAACACCCCATTTTAATTATGGTACGCATATTTACATTTGCCCTTCCGTATTGACTTCTATGACTTTCATCTACTAAAATGAAAATATCTCTTTGAGGAATATCATCTACACCTGCCTTAACAGCTGCCTCAAATTTGTTGATTACAGTGGTTATAATTTGGTCTTTGCTATCGCTTAATAGTTCTACTAAATGCTTGCCTGTTCTTGCTTGCGTTACTTCCTTACCACAATTATGAAAGGTTTTATAAATCTGATCATCTAAGTCGATCCTATCAGTTACAAGTATGATTTTAGGGTTTTGAATACCGGGTTCAAGAGCTAAGCACTTACCCAACATAACCATTGTTAAAGACTTACCGCTACCTTGGGTGTGCCAAATAACACCACCTTGGCGTTTACCACCTTCAATGTTTTTTACTCGTTGTAGTGTTTTCTTTACCCCAAAATATTGTTGATAGCGAGGAAGTTTTTTTACTCCAGCATCGTACACAATAAACTTGTAAACCATTTCAATTAATCGCTCGGGTTTACATAGGCTATAAATTAATTGATCTTGTTCTGTTATTTCAATGGGTTGCTTTTCTAATTCATCAAAATATTTTCGCACATAATTGTATCTATCCGAAAATAATTTCTTTTTTGAATCTTCATTTAACGGACGATTTTTGCAAGCGTATAAATCACGATTGTAGTTCTCTTTCTCTTCACTATTTGCAAACTGCTCTTTCCATGTAGCCCAAAACTCGGCATTGCTTCCAACTGTTGCGTAGCGTGCATCATTGGTGGCGCATGCAATAAGTAATTGACTATAAATAAATAACTGGGGAATGCCATCTTCTATAGATTGATTTCTGAGGTGTTGCGATATTGCTTGTTCCACCGGCTTTCTGCCATCAGCGGTTACTAAGTCTGGACGTTTACATTCAATAACGCCAAAAGGGATTCCATTGACATATAAAACAAGATCAGGGCGGTATGTTTCTATTTTACCAACACGCTCAACGCTTAATTCTTCAGTAACATGAAAAGCATTGTTCCCCCAATTGTGCCAATCAATGTAATGAAGTGTGAAAGATTTAATATCGCCTTGAATGTTTTCCTCAAAGCTTTTACCAAGTGTTAAAGTATCATATACCTTTTCATTAGTAATAACTAACCCATCCTTTAGGCTGAAATCTTTCAGGCTCTGTATGGCTTTACTGATATTAGCATTACTAAATTTATAATTCTGTCCTCTGAATTCAATATTGTTTTGTTTTCGTAACTGCGTTTCTAATACATTCTCCAATATCACATTACTTGGTTTATTGCCACGTAATTCATCTACCTCCTTTGGTGTAAGGTAGATGTACCCCATGTTTTGCAATAATTGTAATGCGGGAATTTGTGATATATGATCTTCTTTAAATGATGGCGTTTCCATTGAATTCTATTATTTGATATGTGGAAAATGAAAAAACATTAGCTCTAAATAAATTGGCTGGTTACTATCAGATGGTAGCGAAAACTCTAGGCTAAATGTTGATTTTCTATTGCTACCATGTTCCTTTTTGAAACATGAGTGTTCCTTTGCACTTTGTATTCCTTTTTGAACAATTTCATTAATCCCTTCTGCATCAACAAACATGAGTATTGCTGTTTTGGTATCTCGCCAAGTAAGATATGATAGAAGTTGATCAATTGTTTCTTTCATACCTTTTTGACCCGTCCAAAATTTGCATTCTGCAACAAATAGATTTGTTCCGTCTTTATACTTAATTAAAATATCCGTTTTTCCTTTTTTATTAAATGTTTCTGTTGTGGTTGTAGCACCTTCATATCGACTTTCAAGAAACATAGTAATAAAGTCTCGCAAAGCTTCCTCTCCCTTATCCTTGTAAATTGAAGGTCGCTTTTCCATTGTTGCACCGACTTCACTAATCAATGAAATAATGTTCTTATATGTTGTAGAATCAATGGAAGGATGGGACTTAAACTCTTTTTCTTCTTCTTTTGTAAGCGTAGGTAAAGCTCTTTTTTTTACAGTTGGTACAGTAAATATGGCATCGCTATCCTTATTTACTTTTAAATTAATTGATTCAAAAAATGAGTTTTCTTCTAGAAATTCTTTTTTTCGTTTATTAAACATAGACTCAATGAAAACCGGTAATTCAGCATTCCATTTCTTAACATCCTCATTAATATTTTTAACGTTGAAAAATGCTCCATGTAGCGCTTCCTTTTTCATAGACTCGAACTCTTCTTTAGTTTTTCTTCGAACAATGAAAGTGAGATTTACATAGCTACCATTTGTAATATTTATGTTGTAGGAAACTAATCCACGTTGGCTTGGAGCGACATTAAATAGCTCCCCTGATCCAGTAAAAGGAACAGAATAATTAAAACTATAAACTTCAATCTCATGGTACCCACGACCAAAATGATCTTCAACTCTTTGTGTTTGCTTTGATGGTTCAGCAATTTTCTCGTGTTCAAATAAAATTGTAATTGGCTCTAACGAAAAATGCTCTATTAAATATGCTTTATATTCTTGTTCATTTACTGAGAGAATGTATGCCTTATTATTACTCAATATCTCTTTTTGAACTGTCGCTTTTTTTGAATCGCAATATTCAAACCAACTAATATCATTAAATGCTCTCATACTATATTTTTACTCTTTTTTTACCGGTTAATAATTGCTGCATTAAGCCTTGTTTCTGCTTTTTATAATGGAGTAGTTGCTTCTCTTTTAGTTTTATTTCATTGTCGCGGGAAACTAATAAAGAGGCGATTTTTTGTTGCTCGTGAAATTCAGGCAATGGAAAAAATATTTTATCGAAATCTGCCTTACCAATATTTGGTTGTGCGCCTGTATTCATTAGCGCTAATACCCTAGATTGTACATAGCTCGATTGTAAAATATAGTACAAATACATTTTATCAATTTTATTATTCATTGCTTTAAAACTACCAACACGGTAATTTTGCAGCATAGTATCAATTGGAAAATCAACATACGACACCTTACCAATAGTCGCACCGCTCAAAGCCATCAGAATATCACCTCTTTCAATAAGAAATTGTTTAAACGAATTCAATTTGCTAACTGAAATATAACTTATGTTATCTAGCTTTAAATCACCACCACTAGTTAAATTTCCAATCTTGATAACAGGTATACCGCTTTCTGTAAAGTCATAATCACGAAATTGGTAACCATGTTTCAATTCAGCAACATCTGTGAAACAAACTTTTTTATATTTTTTGAGTCCTTTCTTTCCGGTAAGCAATTGCTGCATCAACGCTTTCTTTGCACGTTCTTTTTTTGCAATTAGTTGTTCAAGAGTTTCAATAGTAGTATCCCAAGTACTTAATATTTTGGCGATTTTGATTTGTTCTTTTTCAGGCGGTACCAATACTTTTAAAGTTGCAAGATTTGTTTTTGAAACACCATATACTTTACTGCCAGTTGCAAGTTTTTTTAAATCCTTTGTTATAGCCGGATTTTTTAAGATATATGTTCTAAAACCCTGAGCTGTCAATCCTGAATTATCTCTTGCAACAAAGGTGTGCAAACCTCCAGTAACTTTTCTATTCTTAATGTTTCTAATTTCAAGATTTGCTGCTACTCCTTTATAATCTTCACTAGCATCAGCAATAACTAAATCACCTTCTTTTA
>CAYQDP010000325.1:0-3879 GCA_964416235.1 uncultured Flavobacteriaceae bacterium
ACGAATGTAACAACTGGTATTACAGGAGGTGCTCCAACGTATGTTGCAATTGATCCAACAGATCCTAATAATGCTTGGGTTACTGTGAGTGGATACAGTGCCGGTAATAAAGTTTTCATGACTACAAATGGAGGTACAAGCTGGACAAACGTTTCTAGCAATTTACCAAACTTACCGGCTAACTGTATTGTATACGAACCGGGTACTAGTGATAGAATTTATGTAGGTATGGATGTAGGTGTTTATTATAAGGATAATTCAACTGCAAACTGGACTTTATATAATACAGGTTTACCAAACACGCCAATCAGTGATTTAGAAATTTCTCCAGCAAATCCAGGAAAATTGTATGCAGCAACTTACGGTCGCGGTGCATGGAAAGTGGATGTTGTAACTGCAGCGCCTCCAACCTCTAGTTTCTCTGTAGCTGCTGCATCATTGTGTACAGGAACTAATTTACAATTCAACGATAACTCTACGAATACTCCAACAAGTTGGAGTTGGAGTGTTACTCCTGCTACAGGTGTAACAATTAACACTTCAACATCACAAAATCCTACTATTAACTTTACAACTGGAGGTTCTTACGTAGTTTCTTTACAGTCTAGTAATATAATTGGTCCTGGTACAGTTTCTTCTCAAACAATTACGGTAGTGGCAACACCAACAGTTAACGTTGCCAACAGTTCTCAAACAGTTTGTGCAGGCTCTCCTGTTACTTATACAGCTTCCGGCGCAACAACTTATGCATGGAGCGGAGGAGGAACAACTGCAGTGAATACTTATACTCCTGCATCTTCAACAGTTTATACTGTTACAGGAACAATAAGTGGATGTTCATCACAGCGTACTGCGAGTGTAACGGTTAACGCCTTACCTATAGTTAGTATTACGGGTGGAAGTTCGATTTGTCCGGGTGGTTCTGCTGCATTAACTGCAGCCGGTGCTAATACTTACACATGGAGTACATCAGCTACCACAACATCAATTAGTGTGAGTCCAACAATTACGACAACTTATACTGTAACAGGAACTGCTGCCACTGGTTGTACCAATACAGCGGTTAGAACGGTAACAGTGAATCCACTTCCAACTATTAACGTTTCTACTAGTTCATCTGTAATATGTGTTGGACAAACTGCTAATTTAAATGCATCTGGAGCATCAACGTATACTTGGATGCCGGGTACTTTAGTTGGTGCAGCAGTTGTAGCAAATCCAACAGTTAACACTACGTATACTGTAACAGGTACGAGTGCAGCAGGTTGTACTAATACTGCAGTTCGTTCAGTAACTGTGAATCCTCTTCCAACGGTTAACGCCACTGCATCTAATAGCGTAATTTGCGCAGGACAATCAACTACATTAACTGCATCCGGAGCCTCAACTTATACTTGGAATCCAGGTGGAGTAACAGGAAGTCCAATTGTAGTAAATCCTGTTGCAACTACTGTTTACACAGTTATTGGTGTCAATACGGGTGGATGTAGTAATACCGCGGTAAGAACTATTACAGTTAATACATTACCTACAATTAATACAACATCAAGTTCAACATTAATTTGTACAGGTCAAACAGCAACTTTAAGCGCAACAGGAGCCGCAACTTATACATGGAATCCGGGTGGAGCAACCGGTGCAAGTACTGCTGTATCACCAACAACTTCTACAACTTATAGTGTAACCGGTACAGGAGCTAACGGTTGTAACAATACGGCAATGTATACATTGTCGGTATCTGCTTGTACGGGAATCGAACAAGTAGTAAATGCAGGTGGATATACGGTGTTCCCGAACCCTACAACAGGTAAGCTAAATATTGAGTATAATGTTACTAAGAACACTATAATTCATGCTGAGGTGGTTGATGCGCTTGGTAAATTGGTAGCTAAGCAAACTTTAAGCTTTAATGCAAATGAAAACACACAGAGTATTAATATGGCTTCATTACCAAATGGAATGTATTTTGTAAATCTGACTAACTCAGAAAACAAATCTCAAACAATCCGAATTGTGAAAGAGTAATAAATAAGGTTACTAATCAAAAAATCCCGGTTATTAGCCGGGATTTTTTATTTATATAACTTCCTCTATTTTATTTTCATCAATGTAAACTAATACTTTTTTTACGTGTTTGTATCCTATTTTAGTTAATGCCACACTGTATTTAAGCATTTGAGTTGTATGCTTTTTGGGATTTGGTTTACCGGTTTTGTAATCAATAACTATTGCGGTAGAATTATCAAATACAACTCGGTCCGGCCTTAAAATTTCTCCTGATTCTGTAATTATTTCAGCTTCATTTTTAAATTCAAGTTCACCGGTAAAATAATTCGAGATATTGGGGTGATTTAGAATACCATCAATTTTGTTTTTTAATTCAGATTTCTCCTGATCATTAATAATCCCGGAGTTAAAAAGTTTGTTCAATACGGATTCTACATCAGAGGAAGTGTTAATGGAAGACAAAACAAAATGCGTCTTAATTCCGTTTTCAATGGCATGCTCCGTTTCTTCCTTTAATTTAAGAGTATGACTCCCTTTAATTCGCACCAAATTTTTATTTTCGTTAAATAGTATTTTTGGTAGCTTTAAAACCGATGAGGCGTTGTTATCATGTGAATCATTTTTCTCATGTAATTCTCCAAGCTCAAAAAATCCGGGTTTGTTTACGGAAAATTCTTGCTCGATCATTTTTTTTATCCACCCCTGTACATTTTCTTTTTTTTGCGTGTTTGACTTATAAGATATGAGATGAAGTCTTTCAACCGCACGCGTAAAGGCTACATAAAGTAAATTAATATTATCGAGATATTGTTCATTCTTCTCCTGTTCAAAAACCTGAGATAGTCCTGCATCAGAAATAGCATTACTTATTTTGAATACAGCAACGGGTAATTCAGCCTCACTGTTTTCTAAATCTACCCATGCATTATCTGCTTTAAACACTTCCCAATTGAGATAAGGTAAAATAACAATAGGAAATTCCAAACCTTTTGATTTATGAATCGTCATTACCTTAACCGCATTTGTTCCTTCAGGAATAATGAGAGAAGCTTGATCCTTGCGTTTATCCCACCAAATTAAAAAATCATTGATGGAACCTGTTTTGTTAACGAGATATTCATTTATTTCATCCAAAAAGAATCGAATGTATTGGTCGTTGTTTTTGTTTAAGTCTAAAGCGGAAATAATTTCTACGCAACAATCGAAAATGTTTTTTTGAGAAAATGTACTCTGATTAAGCTTTATTCCCAGTTCATTGAGTATTGTGAAAAGATTTTTTGAAGACTGAAGTTGTGTTAAGAGAAGGGCGATTTTTTTATTTTCCTTTGTAACATAACTTATTACCGATGCAGCGCTGATTAAATCTTGTTCGTTGTTTAAATACTTAAGGAAGTTAATGACGCAATTTATTTCAATATTGTTTTTAAGTAAAAGAGAGTCGGAGGATATTACCGGAATGTTATTTTCGATTAGGAAATTCGCAATCTCATTACCGTTGAAATTGCTTCTTACAATAATGCAAATATCTTTAAAGTCGAATTTATCTTTTTTAGCCTGAAAAACGTGATTGAGAATAAAAGAAAAGTTTGTAGAGTCTAATTCGTCTTTAGAACATTCACCATAATTAAAGCTTACATAACCCCCATTTGACTTTTTGATTTTTTGTGCTTGATGTTCGTATATTTTTTGAAACTCAGAATCAAGAAGTTCTTTTGGTAAGGCTTCAAATAGTCTATTATTAAACTCAACAACTTTTTGCGAGCTTCTGAAATTAGTATCTAGATACTTCCCGTCGTATTGATTTTTCAAAGAAAATTCCCGCTCGCGTAAAATCGGATTATCATCAGGGTTGTCAATTTCAGGTAAGCGACT
>CAYQDP010000326.1:0-3865 GCA_964416235.1 uncultured Flavobacteriaceae bacterium
AAGATTACTTGTACTTTTATTCTTTATTATGATTGTTGTAACTGTTTTTATTGGTTACTTGCATAACAAAGAAAAAATGTTTCTGTATTCAATTCAGAATGCAGGAAATATTGCTCTGCAAAATTCAAACGAAATTCTCATTAATATTAAAATACACGCGGCCAACCGTGATGTGTTTTTTGAGGAAAAATTAGAAAAATATTAAGGTCGGATTAAAAGGAAGGACGGTGTTTCTTTTTCACCCATCACAATGTCTTCCGATAATAATTTAAAACCATCAATACTTAAAATGGCCAGGTGATGATTGTAAAACTCAATCATCTGCCAATTTTGACGGTTTATTAAATGGAAATTACCCGGCGCGTAATTCTCAAGATTCGTGATTTCTTCTTTTAATTCGGTATTCGCTTCAATGATGCCGTTAAAATCTACAATGGTAATTTGAACGTTACTGTTACGGATGATTTTTTTCGCGTAGAATAATAAAAACACATCACTGATAGAAACTACCGGCATTAATACTTTTTCTACCTGCTCTAAATTATGATCAATAAAAATACCTACCGGAATTTTGCTGTTGTTGATGAAAGCATTTGATTTTTCATCTAAAATATTTTGTGTTTTAAAAATTCCGCCTTTCCCCGTAAGTGTACCAATTAATTTATCAGGATTAAGCGCGTTGGCAGTAATACCAATGAATTGACCGAGTAAAGTCCCTTCAAATACAGATTGTCCGACTCCTACCAACATGATATCGTAATGCCCGGAGTTAGCATCACTCAAAATCTCTTCACTAACATCATTACTTACTTTGTAATTGGTTTTAATCGTGAGTCCTAATTTTTGTGCTTCCGCTTTTATTGGCTTAAAACTTTCTTTTTCGTATTCGGCTAATTGATATGGATTAATGTCTGCAGTAGGTGTAACGTGCAAAGCCATAATTTCAGTTGAGTTTTTTGAGTAACCTGAAATTAAATTAGCAACCCGTGCCAATTTTTTTCCACTGCTTGGATTTGCAAATGAAAGTAATACCCTGAATTTTTGTTTAACTTTTACAAAAGGTTCTTCCTTATCCTTTTTGAAAATAAGGTTTATTAAATCCAATGTTGGCCCGGTCATGAAGGTTGTAAAAAGAGCCATTAAAACCATCATTGCAAATATTTCAGGAGAAAGAACACCTAAGTCGTAACCAATATTAATTACAACTAACTCCATTAATCCGCGTGTGTTTAGAAAAGCGCCAATTGACAAACTGTCTTTCCAACTATTACCTAAAATCTTAGCAGCAGCAAAGCTTCCTCCAAATTTTCCAACAATGGCAACCGCGATTATTATAATTGTTGTATACCACAAGTGTGAATTGTTTAATAATCCTATTTCGGTACGTAAACCTGTAAACACAAAGAATAGTGGGAGTAATAAACCTAAAGAAACGGATTCAATCTTTTCTATAATTAACCGGCGGAAATTAATAGAAGGAGGCATTATAACTCCCGCTAAGAAAGCACCGAATAAAGCATGAATGCCCAGAATTTCTGTTGCTAACGACGAAATAAGTAATATTCCGAAAATAGTGGCAATAATATTTAAACTTAAAGATTCTTTATTGGAATATACTTCACCGAATTTTTTCAAAAACGGTTGCACCAGTTTGAGCATGACGAATAAATAACCAATTACAATAAGAATGGTGAATAACGCGGAGGCAACTGTACCGGCTTTAACTATTGCAATAACAATAGCAAGAATGCACCATGCAGTGATATCATCACTGGCAGCACAGGTAATTGCCAATGTACCTAATCTTGTTTTTGTAAGATTTCTTTCCTGGATAATTCTGGCCATTACCGGAAATGCAGCTATACTCATGGCAATTCCCATAAATAATCCAAAGGATATAAAGTTGACACCATCCGGTGCAAACTCTTGGTATAAATAAAAAGACAAACCAAGTCCACATGCATAAGGAACAATTATACCGATATGACTAATGAAAAGTGCTACTGCAGTATTGTTCTTTAAAACTTTTAAATCAAGCTCCATGCCAATAACGAACATAAATAGAACCAATCCGATTTGACTTAAAAGTTGCAGGTTACCTAACGATTCTTTTGGAAAGAGAAAGGCACTGTATTCAGGAAACCACATGCCCAGTAAAGAGGGACCTAAAAAAATGCCGGCAATAATCTCTCCAATCACGGTAGGTTGCCCCATCTTATTAAAGATAAATCCAAAAGTACGTGCAGTAAAAATGATAGTTAGGATTTGAATCAATAAAATGGCTAATGGATGCGTTACGTTGTGATGCATGGTATTACTGAAATCATCCAGAATTGAAACGTTCAGGTTTTTATCGATGACGTTTTTTCCAGCCTCCAGCGATTTCCCACCACCAATCAAAAGATAAATGATAACAGCAAAAACACCTATTATGGATATATAGGTAAATAGATTTTTATACTGTTTCATAAGTTAAATTAGCTTTCGACTATAATGCAAATTTAGAAAAATTCGCTCTAGTTCGCAGGATGAAAGTGTCCTTTGACAAGTTCTTTTCTACAACTTTTCAGCCACTAATGCATAAACCATCGGAATACGATTTCCAATATGCTTAATGTGCCACTTACCGGGTTCAGTTTCCACAACATGATTAAAGCAGGGGTAAGGCGAATAATCAAACTCCTGAAACTTGTTTAATCTTAAACCATTTTTAAGTAAAGCTTCCAAAACTTCTGCAAGTCCGTGATTCCAACTTATGGTTGTTGTTTTAATTGGTGCGGATTTATCTGCATAGGTGCCATTCTCGGTTTCCACAATGGCATCGGCTTTGAAATAATTATATTCTACTTTACTGAAATCATTATCAAACATCCACACCACAGGATGAAATTCAGCCATCACGAATTTTCCTCCAGGTTTCAGGAAATGGGAAATTACGCCGGCCCATTTGTCCATATCCGGTAGCCAACCAATCACACCATAAGATGTAAATACAATGTCAAATTGCTCGTTTAAATGTTGTGGTAATGTATACACGTCACAGCATATAAAGCGGACATCTAATTTTAAATCATCATTTAACTGCTTGGCTTTTTTAATAGCTTCTTCCGAAAAATCAACGCCGGTAACCTTTGCACCTAATCGAGCCAAACTTAAACTATCCTGCCCGAAATGACATTGCAAATGCAAAATGCTTTTTCCTTTGATATCACCAAGTAAATCGAGCTCAATGCTATTGAGCATGTTCTTGCCTTGCTTAAAAGCATCTACTTCATAAAATCCCGAATTAAAATGATGTTCGGTACGCGCATTCCACGACTCTTTATTGTATTTTAAGTAATCTTCGTTTTTCATTGTACTTTTTGATGTATTTCCAGTTTCTTATTTTTCCTTCAGCCATCCATTCAATGGCAGTTTCTAATCTTTTTATTCTGGTTTCATCCCTTTTAGCTTCTTTTATCCACACAATATATTCCTTTTTGTTTGCATGACTGAAATTTTCGAAAGTATGTAGGGCGTCTTTATTTTTACTAAGGGCTTTCTTGAAATAATCGGGAATAACCAAAGCTTTCTTTTCTTTATCATCGGGTTTCTTACTTAGTTTTACACCCGAATCAATCAATTTCATGGCTTCTTTAATGTAATCTTTCAGAATTTTATCACTTGGTAAATCTTTGATGCCGGTTAATTTTCCCAGCGAACCCATTCCGTTTTTTGCTTTACCTCTAGATAAGATCTTTTTGGGATCTTTCATTTTGGATTCTAGCCAAAACCCAAACGCGCAATGTTTCTTAAATGCGGCGATATTACATAAAATACTTCCTTTATACATGAAACAGGGAAAGCTCCACTTCATGGTTTCTTC
>CAYQDP010000327.1:0-3857 GCA_964416235.1 uncultured Flavobacteriaceae bacterium
CGAAAGGAATTCCTCATGGTCCCGCACCGGGCGCAATGGAGCGCAGTATTGGTCAAAAGGAAACGCAAGAACTAGCAGTAATGGTTGATACGTTTCGTCCGCTGATGGTTACAGAAGAGGCCATGGCGATTGACGACGGAAAATATTATAAGAGCTGGGTTGAATAAAAACTAAGGTTGGTGCTTACCAACCTTTTTAATTTTAAGTTAGGTTATTATTAAGTGGATCATAAATATTCTTTTTGTTTTTTTTGTTTTCAATATTGCATCGCAAAACGCAGTTGATAATGCAAATAATTACGAATTGATTCCAAATCAAACGTCCGATTCAATTAAGGTAGAGTTAAATTGTATCAATTTTAGAAACGCAATTTCTAAACGTGATTTCATAAACGCCGAGATTTTTTTTGAGAACGCATTAAGCATTAGCGAAAGTAAGTCGATTGAAATCGGGATTAACAACCTAATTGATATTATTCATACTAAAGTTATCGGGTCGGGTTATTATAAACACGCCATTAATTATTTATTTAAAGTAAAGGAGGCCTCCGTTCGAATTAATTATCATAGAGGTGTATCAGGAGCGCTAAACGCGATTGGTATAATTTATTGGCGGCAAGGTGATGCAAAGCAGGCATTGTATTTTTATACCGAGAATATTAATTATTTACAAAAACATGAAACGAGCGGAAATTTATCTGCTGCTTATAATAATGTTGGTTTAGCTTTACGACAATTAAATAAAAACGAGTTAGCGGTTAGGTATTATAAAAAATCGCTCAACATGTGTTTACATAGTGGCGATCTCGAATGTCAGGCAAATGCGTATAACAATATCGGTACCATTTATCAATACAAACATGATAATGAAACCGCATTAGATTATCATAGAAAATCTCTTGATCTTCGTTTGCAAATTGGTGACAGTATTGGAATTTCAATGTCGCTGGGAAATATCGGATGGATTTTATTGGATCAGGAAAAATACGCGGAAGCCGAAACTTATTTTAATCAATCACTCGGTATATCCCGACGTGCAAGTGATCCTGAAGGTATCATGGAAATCTGCGACGGATTAAGTGTGCTTTACGAAAATACCAAGCAGTCTGATAAAGCGTTAAAATATTTCAAGGAATATGTGGCAACACGCGATACTTTGATGAACGAGGAAGTAAAAAAGGAATTATTGGTGAAAGAAATGCAATTCCGTTATGATCAGGAAGAAGAACAGCGTGAGATGGAAGTGAAGTCGGAAAAACTGCGCCAGCAGCTTTATACACTCATGGCCTTACTTATACTTTTAATTGTATTGGTGTTTTCATTCTTGTTATTTAAACGTTTTAAATTAACGCAAAAGCAAAAGGCAGTTATTGAAAATCAAAAGCAACTTGTTGAGGAGAAACAAAAAGAAATTACTGATAGTATTCAATACGCAAAACGCATTCAAAATACATTATTGGCACATAAAGAACTGCTTTATAAAAATTTACCAGAGCATTTTATATTATATAAGCCTAAAGACATCGTGAGTGGTGATTTTTATTGGGCTTCTTCAATTAAAACTTCTAATGCCAATGACTTATTTTACTTGGCCGTTTGTGATAGCACTGGTCACGGCGTTCCCGGAGCTTTTATGAGTTTGTTAAACATTACTTTTTTAAGTGAAGCGATTAACGAAAAAGGAATTTATCCTCCGGGAGATGTTTTCAATCACGTACGTAAACGTTTAATTGAGAGTATTTCTCAAGATGGTGGTCAGGAAGGAATGGATGCGATTTTAGTTCAATTTAATAAAGAGGATTTAACTATTAATTATGCAGCCGGCAATAATGCACCTGTCGTTATTCGGAATAACGAAGTTATTGAATTACCATACGATAAATTACCAATTGGTCAGGGTGAAATCGAAGCGGATTTCAAAAATTATTCTTTTCAATTGCAAACCGGTGATATGCTTTATCTTTTCACAGATGGTTATGCTGATCAATTTGGCGGACCGAAAGCAAAGAAGTTTATGTATAACCGACTTAATGAACTGCTTCTATCAATTCACCATTTACCACTTAGTAAACAAAACAATGCTCTAGCCGAAAACTTTGATAAGTGGAAAGGTAGCCTTGAGCAAATCGATGATGTTTGTATAATAGGCATTCGGGTATAATCATAAATTATTAGTACTTTTGCGGCGTTATGCCAAACATTGTTGCCATAGTAGGCCGTCCGAACGTAGGGAAATCAACCCTTTTTAATCGTATTACCGAAACCCGTCAGGCTATTGTTGATGAGGTTGCGGGTGTTACGCGCGATCGTCATTACGGCAAAGGTGAATGGAATGGTGTAGAATTCTCATTGATTGACACCGGTGGCTATATTCAAGGTAGTGATGATGTTTTTGAAGGAGAAATTCGCCGTCAGGTGCAAATTGCCATTGATGAAAGTAGCGCTTTGTTATTTGTGGTGGATGTAAATGATGGTGTAACTGATTACGATAAAGAAGTTGCTAAAATCATCAGAAAGAGTAAAGGCAAAAAAGTTTTATTGGTTGCGAATAAAGTTGACAATCATGAACGCGCTGCTTATGCTGCGGATTTTTATCAATTGGGATTAGGAGAAGTTTATACGGTTTCAGCGATTAATGGAAGCGGTACCGGCGATTTGTTGGATGCCCTCGTTAAAATTTTACCGCCTGAAGAGAAAGCGTTAAACGATATTGAATTACCCCGCATTGCAATTGTGGGGCGACCAAACGTTGGCAAGTCTTCCTTAACCAATTCTTTATTGGGAGAAGAAAGAAACATTGTAACGCCAATTGCAGGTACAACACGCGATACTATTAATTCTCGATACACAAAATTCGGTTATGATTTTTGGTTGATTGATACTGCCGGAATGCGTAAGAAAGCCAAGGTGCATGAAGATCTTGAATTTTACAGCGTGATGCGTACAATCAATGCGATTGAGAATTGTGACGTGTGTTGTTTGATGATTGATGCAACCCAAGGAATCGAGGCGCAAGACTTAGCCATTTTAAGTTTAGTAGAAAAAAACCGCAAGGGTTTAGTGATACTTGTAAATAAATGGGATTTAGTAGAGAAGGAAACCAACAGCGCGCGCGATTTTGAAGAAAAAATTAAAGAGCGTATTGCGCCATTCAGAGATGTGCCTAT
This sequence comes from uncultured Flavobacteriaceae bacterium, assembly GCA_964416235.1. GTDB lineage: Bacteria > Bacteroidota > Bacteroidia > B-17B0 > Aurantibacillaceae > JAHEYG01. Next base: position 3,167 of record CAYQDP010000327.1, read on the forward strand.
TTTATTTATTTCAGTTTTGGAGAAGCAACGTTTAATGAAAGTGGTAGAAACCGCGATGCATGTTTACGAAGTTATGAAGCGCCACATCCCAACGCGTAAGTTGAATGACTTTATGTTGCCATTAATGGAAAATTTCGCACCACCGGCTATTAAAGGAAAGTATGTGAAGGTGAAATATGTTACGCAATTAAAGCATCAGCCAACTATTATTTTATATTGTAACTTACCGCAATATATTACCGAATCGTATAAGCGTTTTTTAGAAAATAAATTACGTGAAGAGTTTGATTTCAGCGGAGTGCCTTTGGTTCTTTCGTTCAGAAAGAAGAATTAGACAAACAAATCCATTGCAATTTTATCGGCGAGTAATCGCCCTTTCTTAGTGAGGCGATAAACGGTATTTTCTTTTTCGTATAGTGAGATATTCTGCTTTTCTATTTCATCAATAAAATGCTTTGCATATGCGGCACCTAAATTATTTTGAATGTAAGCTATGTCGCAGCCCCATATGGTACGTAATCCTGTTAAAACATATTCGTTATATCGGTTTTCAGGCGTGAGATTTTCAATTTCAAAATACGCGCCATCTTCATTCAGGGCTTTAATATAAGTGTTGTTATTGGCTACATTCCATTGTCGCGTATTTCCATTAAAGGAATGCGCGGAAGGCCCCAATCCTAAATACTTTTCT
>CAYQDP010000328.1:0-1457 GCA_964416235.1 uncultured Flavobacteriaceae bacterium
ATTAGTCCGCGGATTTCGAGCATTAAAGGCGCTAATAAAATTTTGTACTTAAACGAAGGCGGAATCGTTGAAAGCGGTACCCATCAGGAGTTGTTAAATTTAAAAGGAAAATACTTCGATTTATTTGAGTTACAGAAGAACTAATCATTACCTTTGTCGCGCCCTTGAACACCGTCGAAAAAGATATTAAAACAGAAGTTGCCGATTATTCCAAATTTCAGGCTTTTGTTAAGCTGACAAAATATCGCTTGGCAGCTTTGGTTGTTTTCTCGGCGGTTGTTACTTATTTTACTGTTGCAGAAAACATAAGTGCCAAACAAATTATCGCATTATCTGTTGGCGGTTTTATGGTTACAGCTGCAGCAAACGGCTTCAATCAAGTGATAGAAAAAGATTTGGATAAGTTGATGGATCGCACCAAAAACCGACCCATGCCAACCAATAAATTAAACAACCTTGAGTCTTTATTGTTTTGCTCCATATTCGGAATTGGCGGCACAATCATGTTGTGGGTTTATACAAATCCGTTGAGCGGAATTCTAGGATTTATTTCCATTATTCTTTATGCGCTCGCTTACACTCCATTGAAAAGAATTACACCTTTCTCGGTCTTTGTTGGAGCATTTCCGGGAGCTTTACCAACATTAATTGGTGCCGTAGCGGCAACTGAGGGTTTTGGGAATATTTCGTTTTTTGCGTTTTTACTTTTTATCATCCAGTTTTTTTGGCAATTCCCGCATTTTTGGTCACTAGCTTGGTTTAATCACGATGATTATCAGAAAGCAGGATTTTTAATGTTGCCATCCTCTGGTGGAAGGGACAATGTTTCAAAAACACAAATTCTTGTTTATTCCATATTCCTTATTCCGATAAGCTTACTTCCGTACGCATTCAATTATGTTGGATGGCTAACAGCTTTAATCGTTTTTGTATGTGGGATTACATTGGTAATACAGGCTTATAATTTTTACAGAGTAACAACTATTGAATCGGCTAAAAAATTATTTGTGGTAGCAATAATTTATTTACCCGTAGTTCAACTAGCATTAATGACAAAAGCATAATCACCATGGCTCAGGAAATCAAATATAAACCAAGTCCGGATTTACAAGTTGACTTAAAAGCAGCGCATAAAAAATCGGCAAAAGCATTACTTTGGATAGCAATCATCAGTATGCTGATGTTTTGGGCAGGATTAACCAGCGCTTACATTGTTAGACAAGGAGCCGGAAACTGGCTTCAATTTGAAGTTCCATCAATGTTCATTATTAGCACTGCCATAATCGTAACTAGCAGTATTACATTTATTTATGCACAAAAAGCTGTAAAAAAAGGCGACAATAAAGGTGTGTTTTTAGGCGCTTTGGTAACTTTTGCATTAGCGTTGATTTTTACGGGATTACAATTTTCGGGATGGAAAGAGCTTTTTGACAACAGAATCGTGTTTGGTGGTAAGC
>CAYQDP010000328.1:1467-3849 GCA_964416235.1 uncultured Flavobacteriaceae bacterium
ATAGTAATCCATCTGGCTCATTTTTTATACTCTTTATTTGGGCGCATTGGGCGCATTTAGCCGGGGGATTAATTTCCCTCATGTTTGTGTTGATAAATTCTTTACGCAAGAAATATAGCTCTGAAAACGCCTTGGGCGTTGAGCTCTGTGCCATTTACTGGCATTTTTTGAGCATTTTATGGGTATATTTATTTTTGTTTTTATATTTTATTCGTTAAAATTGCAGTCGTAATAAACTCTAAATTTTGTTAAAACTATGGCTCACTCTGTAGAAATCGATCAAAAAGAAGCCTGGAGCGGCGGTCAGTCGCCTTTCAGAATCAGTTACGGAAAAATCTTTATGTGGTTCTTCCTTATTTCCGATGCTTTAACTTTTGGTGGATTACTTTGCGCTTACGGCTTTATCAGACATAAATATGCTGAAGTATGGCCAAAAGCAGAAAACGTATTTACTCACTTCCCATTTGTTGAACAACACTTACCATTAGCCTACGTAGGTTTAATGACCTTTATATTAATCATGTCTTCAGTAACTATGGTATTAGCCGTAGAAGCCGGGCATAGAAATAATAAGAAAGGTGTTATTATCTGGATGCTTTGGACAATCATCGGAGGTTTAGCTTTCGTTGGTTCTCAAGCTTGGGAGTGGTATCACTTTATTGTTGGAACCAGTGAAGGAGCTATGCGCAATGTGTGGGATCCTGAGCAAGGTAAATATGTATTAGAACGCATTTATGGCGCAAACATGACTGTTAACGAATATGGTGTTCCTCAGTTTGCTAATTTCTTCTTCTTTATTACAGGATTCCATGGTACTCACGTATTCTCAGGAGTAGTTATCAATTTTGTAATCTTTATGAATGTGTTAAAAGGTACCTATGAGCGCCGCGGCCATTATGAAATGGTTGAAAAGGTTGGTTTGTATTGGCACTTCGTAGATTTAGTGTGGGTATTCGTATTTACATTCTTCTATTTATTATAATAATCACTCAAAAAACAATTGCTTAACTTAAAACTTGATTAAACATGGAATTTCACGATGATTATCCTCAATATGAGCTAATGGCTCACCACGGTGAAGAAGAAGGCAAAAAAGCCCGTCGCAAACTTTGGAATGTGTTTTGGATTATGTTAGCAATAACAATATTCGAATTAATCGTTGGTTTCTTAGCACCCGGTAAAGGTTGGTCAGGAACAACATGGTTAAAAGTTCTATTTATCTCTTTAACAATTGCGAAAGCGGGTTATATCGTTATAGTTTTCATGCACTTAGGACATGAAGTAAAATTCTTTAAATATGCGATTTTAGTGCCTTACACTATTTTTATGGGCTATACCATTTTCATCTGTTTAAATGAAGGAACTTACTCTAGCCGTCCTGAGAACCGTACTAAGCTGGACCCTATCTTTGTAAAACAACAAGAAGAGTTGAAATCCGGCGCTCACCATGGTGGTGGACACGAAAATTCGGCAGAACACGGTGCTGAGCACCACTAATATTGAAAAACAGTCGCTGAACAGCCTGTTTTGTGTAAAAATTTTTGCACAAATAAATAATTTAGTATTTTAGCAAACTAAACAAATAAGGTAATAAGTATAAATATGAAACAATTTACTAAAATTACATTACTAGCCGGCGCTTTTTTATGCTTGGCATTAAGTTCATTAGCTCAGAAGAAGCTTCAACAAGCTGATTTAGCTTTTGAAAATCGCCAGTACTTTAAAGCTATCGAAGACTATAAAGGCGCATACACTTCGGTTAAAAAACCCGAAATGAAGGCTAAAGTATTGTATAGAACTGGTTACGCTTATCACGAAATCAACGATTTGAAAAGCGCTGAAACTTATTATCAAAAGGCTATCACTGCAAAATATCCTGATCCTGTTGTAGTATTACGTTTAGCTGATTGTTTAAAAGCTCAAGGTAAATACCCTGAAGCTATTACTGAATACAATAACTACAAGAAGTTAAATCCTTCTGATCCACGCGGAGACAAAGGAGTTAAGTCTTGTGAATTAGCTCAACAATGGAAAGATCAGCCTGCTCGTTATAAAGTTGAGAACATGGCTTTAATTAACTCTAAAGAATCTGATTTCAGTCCTACTTTCTCTGATAAGAAATACAAAACTTTAATCTTCACTTCTACTCGTGAGGGTGCAAATAATAAGCAGGATATCACTACCGGTCAAAACCACTCAGATTTATACGAAACTCGTTTGGATAAAAACGGTAAATGGTCAACTCCAATCACTTTAGCTCCAACTGTTATTTCTCCATTCAACGATGGTGCTGCTTGTGTTTCTAAAAAAGGTGATTTTATGTTAATGACCCGTTGTCCTGAAGTAAAATCTGCAATTTCAGGCTGTCAGATTTTCATTGCT
>CAYQDP010000329.1:0-3848 GCA_964416235.1 uncultured Flavobacteriaceae bacterium
ATTCCCCGGAATGTTCGTTTCAACCGGAGGAATAAAACTATCAACACTCCAAACAAAAGCACCTGCGTTAAACTGCCCCTTCACCATTGCCGCACCCCGCACACCGTAAGCTGATAATGTTGTCGCATCCGGATCATTCAGTATGGTAGCCATTGAACGAACCAAACCACCCTCGATGCTTGTAAATGAATATCTGGAAAAATGATGTTTTTTAATGGACGCGCTAGCATTTAATATAGATTGTTGATCTGCTCCAGGAGTTGCGGTTCCTCCTCCTAATAAACTTTTACTTGCATACCAATTACCTGTCCATGTAGTACCGTTGGTAACAGGCCCCATTCCTAACAAATAGGCATTATTGACATTTGTATTTCCAAGCGGATTGTACAAACCTCCCTGCGGATAGCGTGCTAAATCAGAACCACTCGCCCAAATACAGGTTGAATCCCACGTTGTGCCATTATTTGTTGTATACATGCCTACGATGCTACCTGAATTACCATTCGATGTTGGCGTATAGGTAATACTTTTACGATGAATAAATGTAACCGCGTTTAATGCCGGATAATAATTTAAAGGCTTTGATTCAGAAACTAAAACTCCAAAAGCATTCATTGATCCTGTAAATCTTAGAGCGGAAACAGCCGAGGTTTTATTGGTATTGGCAACTGTATTAATGTCTTTTTTAATAATTGAACCCTGAGTTCCTGACTCGTTTATATTTCGATGGAGATTATTGTTCTTTCTGAATCCTCGAACCGAAGGTAAATCAGTTTGAGAAAAAAGTGAATTAAATACACCTAAGACGATTATTAAAGCAATTCTTTTATCCATGTTTTTAATTTTTAATCTTAACATTCGCGACTTAACCAAAAATATAAAAATTAAGCTAACCTTTTAGCTTTAAAAAGGCTGCCGGTAGTAATAGCCTTACAAATTACAGTTCCGGCTTTATAAGTGGCGGGAATTGGCATGTGGTTTTTTCATTTCAGATCGAATTATAAGGGTAATTTTGCCTAATACTATTCATCTCAATTCAAAATATCTTAAATTTACAGATATAAAAGCCATGAAAGAGTACAGCCCTTTTGTTATTAATCAGTTTACCAAGCATGTATTGAATGATACTGCTGCCAGCAATTGGCTCATTGAAAACAATTACAAAGAACTCATTGCTACCTTAGATGCGGTGCGCGACGATAAGCATGCCTTTAAATATTTAATTGACGGCAAATTTTTTGAACTCGCCGCTTTTGTGAATACCATTTGGGAAGACAGCAAAGCCTTTAAATTTTTAATCGACAATAAATATTTTGATTGGGCCGCTTGCGCCAATATCATTAACGGTGATGAAAAAGCCGAACAAGCTTTATTGAAATACAACAAAAAACATTTTGTGCAATTAGCACACGCCATACAAGGACGCATACGCGAAGACGGCGACAGAAACGTGAGCCCGTGGGGTGTAATGCAAAACATGTTGAACTTTAAAAAGGCCTTTGAAAAAGACCCTGAAGACAAAAAGAAAAAGTAATGAGAATCATCGATACCATCCCACACCCGAGCATTACCATTAGTATCTTTCAAATGAACGACAAGTTTATTGTAAAATTTGAAGCCGGCCCCATGGAGCAGGCTTTTAAATTTGATACTGCCGATGTAAAAAGCTTAGAAGGTGTAAAAGCCATCATTAACCCCGACTTCATTGAAACCGTTAGAAAACGTTTTAATGAAATGTATATGCAGATGAGGGGGACGAAATAGAATTTTCGTTTTTAATCGTATCATTTTCCAGATGGGAAATCTTTATCAAATACGAAAGCAAAGTGTCATCAGTTCCATTATGGGTGATTTACCCACTGATGCGGCTGTTTCTCTGCCGGTGAGCTGTTTTATCTTTGGTTTGGGTGGTACCTTTTACATCAATACCGAGAAGGGAAAAAGCGAGGAAGGAAATTGTTTTTTTATTGCGTCGGATGTCACCTATAAAGTGATGCCGCTTACCTGCAAAGGTTATGTGATTTTATTTTTTGATGCGGTGAGTCCTGAACATTATTTCCTGCACTCTACTTACGGCGCTTCCAACATTTTAAAACTAGAGTGGCGCGGCGACAATACCTTCCTCCAAAAAACATTTTCAAAACTAAATGAAGCGGAGAGCGATGCTTTTTTAGATACGGTGTTTCAAACGCTCTTCAACGTAGAAAGAAAAAACATCTCACATGAATTTGATAATCGCATTACGCAGGTAGATGAATACATTCGTAAAAACATCCGCGAAAAATTCACCAACCGCGAGCTGGCCGAACACATTCATTTGAGTGAAAGTCGCTTTTACCATTTCTTTAAAGAGCAAACCGGCGTTAATGTGAGTCGCTATGTATTATGGCTGCGCTTAAAAACTATTTTTGAGCGTTATTTTAAGAGTGAATTTAAATTAAACGCCTTAATTGATATTACCAACTTCACCGACCTCTCGCATTTTATTAAATCCTTCAAATCCTTTTTTGGGGAAACACCCAAACGATTGCTCAACAAATAATTTATTCAAGCATCTGTTAAAAAACGCCGTTTAAACTTTTAAAGGTTTGGTTTGTTTAACACCTGTAACGCTTTAGAAATTTTGCGTCGATTAGATTAGCTGTTTTCTACCATAAATTTATTTTATCGTGGTCTATCTTGTCGGCATAATTTTTAAACCATGAAAACAATCACCATGATATCACACTCTAAAAAAGCAGCACAGTTTTTCTTTTTGTCGCTCGCCCTGTTATTTGTTGGCCTTTTAAAAGCGCAAACATTTCCGATTGGTCATATGAGCATCAATTTTAAAGATGCCTCAAGAACCGGAGGGTATGCTATTGCCGGCGGTATTAATATTACCGGTTCGGGAAGAGATGTGGGAGCTGAAGTCTATTATCCGGCAACAGTGGCAGGAAACAATCAACCTGTTGCCAACGGTGTTTTTCCGGTGGTGGTAATTGGTCACGGTTTTGTAATGGACTGGAATGCATATGATAATATTTATAATAGATTAGCTTCAACAGGGTATATTGTTTTATTACCAAGAACCGAAGGAAGTTTTTCGCCTTCACACGGCGACTTTGGAAATGATTTAAAATTTTTGGTGAATGCCGCACAGAGTTTAAATACCATTAGCACACCAAGTGCATTAGTTACGTTTAACGGAAAAGTATCGCCCAAAGCCGCCATTGGCGGACATTCGATGGGAGGCGGCAGTTCATTCTTAGCTTCGGCAAGTAATACATCGGTGACCTGTTTGTTTAATTTCGCGGCCGCAACAACCAATCCATCTTCCATTGCATCGGCTTCTTTAATTAATGTACCGGCATTAGTGATTTCGGGCGCGATAGATTGTGTGGCTGATACCACGGTGCAGAACAGTCATTATGCCGCTTTAGCTTCAAGTAAAAAGTTTCACGTTATATTAAAACAATTAACCCATTGTGATTTTGGAAATGGTACTAATTTTAATTGCACTTTTGGTCAGAGTTCTACCGGCTGCGGTAATGTTGTATCAAACGCATTGGCATTTCCGCGTTATATGAATTATGTACAAAACTTTTTAGACAACCAATTAAAAAACGATTGCGCCGCGGGACAACGCTTCATGGATTCGGTGAATACCAGTTCATCTTTGCGCTCAGGATTAAAAAAACTGGGAAGCATTGCTTGCGCGGCGGCATCGGTTAATGAATTTAGTAAAACTATAGAAGCCCGTCTTTATCCGAATCCTGCCCATTCCAGCTTTTTCATTGAAACAGCCATCAAAAATTTCAATTTAAAATTATACGATGCCTATGGTAAATTGATTGTAGAAAAAGTAT
>CAYQDP010000330.1:0-3847 GCA_964416235.1 uncultured Flavobacteriaceae bacterium
AGTACCCGTTGCTGCCACACAGCCTTATCAATACAACGGTGTCTAATTGAAATTCGAAAAATTGGCTATATTTAAATCGTGAATAAACTATTCGCCATAACTATACTTGTCTTTTTATTTTCCTGCAACAACGAAAATAAAAACGATCATTCTATACAATCAACCACTACCCCAAAAACAGTGGAAGCCAAAGGCTACGTTGTACCAAAAGACAGCACGGTCGAACCTGTAGTTATTCCTGTTGATGAAAACAAACTTAAAAAAGTTCCAGTAGGCAAACCAACCGTTGTTCCTACCAATTTAAATGTTCATCCTGTTGGTATTCCAAATGTAGTTCTTGCTGGTGAACCAAGAATAGTTACTCCCGGTGCAGACACATTCTTATTGCCCAAAGTAGTGCCGGCTATTGACAGTCCCTTTGTAGCAAAACAGTCCAATGTCATATCATCTTTACCATTTTTCACAAAAGACGCAGCCATATGTAATTTAGAGTATCTGGATGTTGATCAAGGCATGAATTCCTCTTATATCAGGGCAATCTTGGAAGATAAAGATGGAAACATTTGGTTCGGAACAGATGGCGGAGGCGTAAGTAAATATGATGGAAAATCCTTTACACATTATACAGACAAGGAAGGCTTGAGCAACAATTCTGTCTTGTCTATTTTAGAAGATAAAAATGGAAACCTTTGGTTCGGTACTTCTGGAGGTGGCGTGAGTAAATATGATGGAAAATACTTCACACATTATACAGATAAGGAAGGCTTAAGCAACAATACTGTCTGGTCTATATTAGAGGATAAAAGTGGAAACCTTTGGTTTGGTACAGATAATGGAGGCGTGAATAAATATGATGGGAAATCCTTTGCCCAATATACAGACAAGCAAGGTTTAAGTAACAACACTGTCTATTCAATGTTAGAAGATAAGCGCGGAAATATTTGGTTCGGAACCAATGGCGGAGGGGTGAGCAAATATAATGGCAAATCCTTTACACATTTTACCAGTAAGGAGGGCTTAAGCAACAACACTGTCTGGTCAATGTTAGAAGATAAGGGTGGAAATATTTGGTTCGGAACGTATGGCGGCGGGGTGAGTAAATATAATGGAAAATCATTTACCAACTATACCTATAAGGAAGGCTTAAATAATAATACCGTTTTGTCAATCATAGAGGATAAAGGCGGAAACATTTGGCTTGGTACGTCTGGTGGTGGTGTGAGTAAATACGATGGAAAATCCTTTACGCATTATACAGAAAGGGAAGGCTTGAGCAACAATACAGTCTGGTCTATCTTAGAAGATGAAAGCGGAAATATTTGGTTCGGTACCTATGGTGGAGGCGCGGACAAATACAATAGGAAAGCCTTTGCACACTATACAAACAAGGAGGGTTTGAGCAATAGTGCGGTCTTGTCAATCTTAGAGGATAAAAGTGGAAACCTTTGGTTTGGTACATTTGGTGGAGGTGTATGTAAATATGACGGAAAATCTTTCACGCATTTTACCAGTAAGGAAGGCTTATGTAACAATACCGTTTTTTCAATTTTGGAAGACAAAAGTGGGAATATTTGGTTCGGAACTTACGGGGGAGGTGTGAGTAAATATGACGGGAAATCTTTTACCAATTATACTGATAAGGAGGGTCTAAGCAACAGTACTGTCTTTTCAATCTTAGAAGATAAAAACACAAATCTTTGGTTTGGCACATACGGTGGGGGCGTGAGTAAGTATGATGGGAAGTCCTTCACGAATTACACAGACAAGGAAGGTCTGAGTAGTAATTACGTCTGGTCAATATTAGAAGATAAAAGTGGAAACCTTTGGTTCGGTACTTTTGGTGGTGGTGTGTGTAAATATGATGGAAAGTCATTTACACATTTTACGGAGAAGGAAGGTTTAGGTAGTAATACCGTTTTGTCAGTCTTAGAAGACAAAAACGAAAATCTTTGGTTCGGAACAGATGGCGGAGGGGTGAGTAAATACGATGGAAAGTCCTTTACGAATTACACAGAGATGGAAGGCTTGAGCAGTAATACGGTTAGGTCCATTATAGAGGATAAAAGCGGAAACTTGTGGTTCGGCACAGAAAAAGGATTGAATTTATTTGTTATTGGTGGGAAAATAAGTAGTCTAAGCGTACAGACATTCCACAAAGAAGATGGCTTAAAAGCAGAAGATTTTTATCAAAATTCTGTTTTACGTGATGGCAAAAATCGAATCTGGTGGGGGACAGGAAAAGCGCTTAGTGTGATCGATATGAATGAGTTTAAGCTGAATAAGGAGTTGCCTAAAATACAATTGGAAAACATTGAACTTCAAGAAAACTTTGTTGATTATCGAAATATTAAAAAAGAAATAAATGATAGCTTGATTATAAATGAAAAACTTGAAAAAATAAATTTTTCAAGCGTAGCCAATTATTACAATTATCCTAAAGATTTAGAATTGCCGTATAGCCTGAATCACTTAACATTTCATTTTGTTGCATTTGATTGGTATGCTCCCCATAAGCTAAGATATCAATACAAACTCGAAGGTCTCGATCCCAATTGGAGTAATTTAATCTCAGATCACAGAGCTGATTACAGAAATATCCCTTCAGGCAAATACACATTCAAAATTAAAGCCATTGGCTCGGCAAACAAATGGAGTAAAATATTTGAATATTCATTTGTAATTCATCCACCTTGGTGGAGAACTTTATGGGCCTATGTGATTTATGGTATTCTTGCAATTACCTTAATTTTTTGTATTGTTCAATGGAATGGAAAAAGGCTAAGTAAGAGGGCAGAAGAATTGAAAATCAAAGTTGAGGAAGCGACTATTGAAATCAAAGCACAAAAACGTTTAATTGAGGAAAAGCATCAGGAAATAACTGATAGCATAAATTATGCCGAACGGATACAACGTGCGTTATTGGCAAGCAAAGAGTTGTTGGATGATAACCTGAAAGATTATTTTATTTTATTCAAACCAAAAGATGTTGTTAGTGGTGATTTTTATTGGGCTACCAAAACTATTAGTTCGAATGGAGTCGAAAACTTTGAATTAGTGGTAGCTGATAGCACAGGGCACGGTGTACCCGGAGCTATTATGAGCATTTTAAATATTGCTTGTCTTAAGGAAGCTTCATTACAAGGAATTACAAGTCCTGATTTATTATTAAACGAAACAAGAAGATTAATTATTGAAAACCTAAAAAATGATGGAAGCACAGAAGGCGGCAGAGATGGCATGGATGGAAGTTTACTGAGCTTTGATTTTAAAAATAATGTTTTGAATTGCGCTTCTGCCAATAATCCAATTTGGGTAATCAGGAATAAAGAACTTATTGAAATAAAAGCCGACCGTTTACCAATAGGAAAACACGAAAAAGACAAGGAACCATTTACCTTGCACACTTTAAATTTACAACAAGGTGATGTCATTTATACTTTAACTGATGGTTTTTCCGATCAGTTTGGGGGTCCTTCGGGAAAGAAATTTAAATACAAACAATTGCTGGAATTATTGTTGTCTATCGCTGATGAGCCTTTGTCAGCCCAACAACAAAAGCTGAATAATACTTTTGAAGATTGGAGAGGAAATTTAGAGCAGGTCGATGACGTTACGATTGTCGGTGTTCGCGTTTGATTATGTGAAACGTCAGAAAGGATTCTTTGTCAGCCGATATTTTATTCTTGGAATATCGTTTGGCAATGGGTACTAACGGTTTGCGGTTTGGCGTAGTGACAAAATTTTAACACAAATATACAATAAAAAAACCATACTTAAACCTACCAACAAAATATCATACAAAACACTACACCCACCATTACACCAAACCACTATTAAATACTACCCT
>CAYQDP010000331.1:0-3828 GCA_964416235.1 uncultured Flavobacteriaceae bacterium
GCGACCGGCCACACAATTGCGTGCTTTGTACGAACCGGGCTTGTAATAAATACCTGAGTGAATAACACCTGAGTTATGTCCGGTTTGATGGGAAGCGACTTCCTTTTCTTTTTCTAAAACCAAAATGGTTTTATTCGGAACTTTTAAGGAAAGTTTATAAGCAGTAGCTAATCCAACGATGCCCCCGCCAACAATGATAATGTCGTATTTATTTGTACTCATAGTTTTAAAAACTAACATGTCACTTAATCCCGATAGTTATCGGGAGGAGTCGAGAAGTGAAAACCGCTATTAGTGGTCTCGACTTCGCTCGACCTGACACTTATTTCAATTTATTAATAATTTCTTCTAAACTTAATTCTTCCTGCGTGCCGCTTACCATGTTTTTTAAATTGTAGCGTTTCTTTTCCATTTCATTGCTTCCTACAACACAAACAAACGGAATGCTTTTTTTATTGGCATAATCAAATTGCTTGGCTACTTTTTTGGTTACATCCGGATACACCTCGCAGCTCACTAAATTTTTTCTTAATTCAGAGGCGAGTTGCATGCAATGGTCGCGGTTACTTTCATCAAAATGCGCGAATAATAATTTGGTAGAAGAAACTTTGCTGACAGATTCAGGATATAAGTTTAATTCTTCCATCACATCGTAAATACGATCGATACCAAATGAAATACCAACGCCACTCATATTCGGTAAACCAAAAATTCCGGTTAAATCATCATAGCGACCACCACCCAAAATACTTGGTGTAAAGGTTCCTGCATTCGCTTTTACTTCGAAAATAGTTCCAGTGTAATAATTTAATCCGCGTGCAAGGGTAATGTCTAATTCAATCTTAACGTGAGAAGCCTTTGCGTTTTTTAATAAGTATTCAATCTCCTCAATTCCTTTTTTTCCGGTTTCGTTTTCACCGACAAATTTCTTAAGCGTAATTACTTTATCGTTGTTATCGCCTTTAAAATCGAAGAGGGGACTCAGTTTCTCAATAGCCGCCTGATTTATTCCTTTTCCTTGTAATTCTTTCACTACACCATCCGTTCCAATTTTATCCAGCTTATCAATGGCTACTGTAATGTCAACAATTTTTTCTTTTTCATTCACCACTTCCGCAATCGCTGTTAAAATTTTACGGTTATTGAATTTTAAAAGAACCGGAATGTTTAACTGAGAAAATGAAATATCAATCAAAGAAATTAAATCCAATTCATTCACCAATGAATTGCTGCCGATAATATCCGCATCGCATTGATAAAATTCGCGGTAACGGCCTTTTTGAGGTTTATCGGCGCGCCATACCGGTTGAATTTGATAACGTTTAAACGGAAAAGTAATGTTGTGCTGATTCATCACCACATAACGCGCAAAAGGAACTGTTAAATCGTAACGAAGGGCACGTTCGGTAAGTTCTTCTGTGTTGTAAGCTGATTCTAATGATTTTTCGAACTCTGCTTTTAATTTTAATTTATCCTTGTGTTCGTGGATGCGGGAGTTTAATATTTTAAAAATTAATTGATCACCTTCTTCACCATACTTTCCTGTTAACGTCGTGATGTTCTCCATCGCAGGCGTTTCCAAAGGCTGATAGCCGAACAATTCAAAATTCTTTTTGATAACCGAAAAAATATAATTTCTCTTCTGCATTTCTGCAGGTCCGAAATCTCTGGTGCCTTTTGGTATGCTTGGTTTCACGGGAAGTTTATAGTTTATGGTTGATAGTAATTAGTTTATAGTTTAATGTCGCGTCTCGACTCCTCCCGATAGCTATCGGGACAACGTGACATCGTGTTTTTACATTCTGTTTGGTACTTCAATTCCCAATAATTTCATTCCGTTTTTGATAATGTCTGAACATTGTTTCGCCAATAGGACACGCATTTGCTTTACCTTTTCATTTTCTTCTTTCAAAATACTGTAATCATGATAAAAGCGATTGAAGCTTTTGGTTAATTCGTAAACGTAATTGGCAATTAATGACGGATTATAAGCTTTAGCACTTTCTTCCAATACAGAAGGGAATTCATAAATCAATTTTATCAATTCTCTTTCCAATTCGTTTAAGGTAACACTTGCATCCGCTGCTGCAGGAATATGTCCCGCTTTTGATAATACGGATTGAATACGCGCATAAGTGTACTGAATAAATGGACCGGTATGTCCGTTAAAGTCGATACTCTCCTTTGGATCGAAAAGCATTTTCTTTTTCGGATCAACTTTCAGCATAAAATATTTTAATGCGCCGGAACCAATAGTATGGTATAAAGTTTTTAATTCATCATCCGAAAAACCTTCTACCTTTCCGAGCTCCTTGGTAGTTTGCTCGGCGGTACTAAACATTTCATCCAATAAATCATCAGCATCCACAACCGTACCTTCACGGCTTTTCATTTTTCCTTCAGGTAATTCAACCATACCATAGGATAAATGATAACATTCTTTTGCCCAGTTATAACCTAACTTCTCTAATATTTTAAATAATACTTTGAAGTGATAGTCTTGTTCGTTTCCTACGGTGTAAATCAATTGATTTAATTGCGGGAATTCTTTAAAACGCTCAATGGCAGTTCCAATATCTTGAGTAATGTATACTGAAGTACCGTCGCTGCGCAAAACAATTTTTTCGTCTAAACCTTCCGCGCTTAAATCAATAGCTACGCTGCCATTATCTTTTTTGTAAAATACTTTTTTAGCTAAGCCTTCCTGAATGATTTCCTTTCCTAATACGTAGGTATTACTTTCGTAATACATCTTGTCGAAATTCACACCAAGAGTAGAGTAGGTCTTCGCAAATCCATCGTACACCCAGCCATTCATCATCTTCCACAAATCAATTGTTTCTTTATCGCCGGCTTCCCATTTGCGGAGCATTTCCTGAACTTCCAACATCAAAGGCGCTTGCTTTTCGGCCTCTTCTTTTGTTTTACCACCTGAAACTAATTCTTCAATTTCTTTTTTATAGGCTTTGTCAAACGCAACATAATATTTTCCCACCAAATGATCGCCCTTCATGCCGCTTGATTGTGGTGTTTCGCCGTTACCAAATTTTTTCCAGGCCAGCATACTCTTGCAAATATGCACACCGCGGTCGTTCACCAAATTGGCTTTTATTACTTTATGTCCTTGTGTTTTTAAAATTTCTGCCACCGAATAACCTAAGAGATTATTACGGATGTGTCCGAGATGCAAAGGTTTATTGGTATTGGGAGAAGAATACTCCAGCATGATGGTTTTTCCGCTGGTGCCTTCTTTTTTAAAGCCATAATTGGATACTGAACTTTCAGAGTTAAAAAAGCCCAACCAAAAATCATTACTCAAACTTAAGTTTAAGAAACCTTTAACAACATTGTACTTGGTAATGTTTTTATTGTTTTCGGTTAAGAATTTTCCGAGAGCATCACCAACTTGTTCCGGACTTTGTTTAGTTGCTTTTATGTAAGGGAAAGTAACCAAGGTAAAATCGCCTTCAAATTCCTTGCGGGTTTTTTGAAGTGTGATTTCAGATTCATTCACTGAAATGGAGTAAACTTTACTTAAAGCTTCCTGAATGGCTTTATTTAATAAGCTGTGCGCTAGCATAGAGTGCAAAGGTAATAAAGCCCAGGGTTTATACAATAAAAAAGCCCCCGCATTTGCGAGGGCTCCCTTAGTAGTTGTTTAATTATTATAGGTAACCGAAAATCTTTTTATTTGTTTTCTTTTTGTAAGTCCATTCAACTTTCATACCGTAAGGACATTGATTTGCGCCAACAGTAACTGAGTTTCCGTTTTGATCCACACCGAATAAGCATTTTAAATCGAAAGCTTTATCTTCCACTTTAATGTTT
>CAYQDP010000332.1:0-3820 GCA_964416235.1 uncultured Flavobacteriaceae bacterium
AGGAAGAACCGTTGAAATAATAAATCACGTACCCAATACAATCGTTGGAAGAAGATGCATTCCATCCCATAGTTGTATTTCCGGATGCGTTTACACTTACTGAATCCAAAACTCCATTTTGAGGAGGAATTAAATCTTTAAAGTTTTGTCCGGATACATTAGAAGTAGAAATGCATCCGCTTGCATCCGCCAACTGTATTTGATAATTGTAAAACACATTACACACACTGATTGTATCGCGGTAACTTAATGCGCCTGTGTTTTTTATATTTACCCATGATGGTGTTGGATTCTCTCGGTAAATATTAAATACATTGGCTGAAGTTAAAAGTTTTGGTGTGTGGATATTGTTATGCATTAACGAAGCCGTTCCGTCATTGGGATTGGTAAGATTTAAATAAATAGAGCGAAGCGTATCTGAAGCAATAGACGTATTTGTACCTGCTGCGCCCCAACGCGTTTTAATGTAATAATATTTGCTTTGCGTATTTCCACCTGCGCCTACATCTGTAAATGAAGTAATGGTGCGCGTGCTTACCGTACCGATGTTGATGTATGGTCCGGTTAAAACATTTGCTTTAAAAATTTCGTAACTAAAAAATTGTGAGGATGGGTCGGTTGGACTAATCCACGTGAGCGTTAAATCTCCACTTGCATTACAGGCAATACAACGTAAAGATGGCGGAGCCACCTGCGCTTTGATTAAAACAAAGGCAAAAAAGAATATGAGCAAAAATCTGTTTTTCAATTAACTGAAATACATCTGTTTAACGTACAAATTTAGCGTTTATTTTGCGGGTGTGTAAATAAAATTAGTCAGGTGGCCAAGTAATTACTACAAGTGGCATTTTATTGAGCAAAAAAGGCGGACCGAAGCCCGCCTTTTAACAATTTATTCAATTAAAATTATTGAACGTTAATCTTTTGTACAGCTGATTTTTCGCCAACGATTAAACGAACGAAATACATTCCGCTGCTTAAGCCGTTTAAGCTGATGGATTGCTTATTGAAACCGTTAGAAGAATTTACTTTTTCAGATTTCACTAATTGACCGTTTGTATTAATTACTTCATAAGAAACTGCTTCGTTAGAAGGATTGTTGTATGAAACATTAACAACCTCAGAAGCAGGATTTGGGAATACTTCAAAACCTAATGCCATTTGATCTTGTTGTTCTTTCACACCTAACACTAAGTAATTAGAGTTAATAGTCGCGAATGTTTGTATAGAATTTCCTAATGGAGATGCTAAAGTTGAAGATGCAATTGAGAACATTGGTGCTTTAGAACCTGCAGGAGAATAATAATCAGTTGTTACCATGTTTAAGGTACCAGCAACGATAATAGTAAAGTTGATAGACTGAACAGTCACTACTTTAATAACATTTGGGAACGTCATTGAAGGTAAATTTAAAGTGCCTGTACCGGTAGCTGTAACAGTTGCGTTACCGGTAAAAGTTCCGTTATTACTGAAAGCAGAAATTGAACCGGCGATTGAAGAGGTAGTTGCATTACTAATCGCCATTGGATAACGAGCAGCAGCCAAAGGAGAAGAATAGTTTAAAACAACGGCATTGGTTCCAACCATTACATCACCACCATAATATTTATAATCGGTAGTATTTGAAGAATAGAAACTATTTTGATTAGCACCTGCACTAACCGCAACGCCTGCAGAAGGATATGCTGCTGCACTACCTGTAGAAGCTACAGTTACCGCATTATAATTTTTTAAAGTTGAGTTGTGAATGGCAACAGTAGAAAAGTTCCAGGTTTGAGCAGGACCGTTTCCACCCGGAGTAACACCTGTTGAGTCAACTTGCTTTGTTGCATAAGAATTACCAACTACCATCGCGTGGTTGGCTTGAGTTAAAGTTTGTGCATAAGCACCTGCGCTTAATAAAGCTGCTGAAATAAGTAAGTAGATTTTTTTCATTGTATTGATTTTATATTTAGTTGATTGTTATTTTTTTTACGGATGATTTTGTCCCTACGGTTGTTTTCACAAAATAAATTCCTGAATGCAAACTTTCAGTTTCAATTACATATTCCGACTTACCTTTCTGCGAAATTAATTTCTCAGATTTAATGGTTTGTCCGAGTGCATTAATGATTTCATACGAAGCCGGTGAATTATTTTCGTTTACGAAACTGATTTTAAAATCGGAGTGTGCAGGATTTGGAAACACCTGGAATGATGAAACTTCTTTAGAGACCTCATCAACACCAATAGCTAAATAGCCGGCGTTCACATAGGCAAAAAATTGAATGGAAGGCGGACCAAACGAAGATGTAATAGTAGAAGCTGCTACTGAAAACAATGGGTGTTTTGAAATAGATAAAGCATAATAATCATAATTTTCAAACGTAACAGAACCAGTAACACCAGCCGTATAATCAAAATATGTGCGTGTTTTTAATCTTACTACATTGCTAAAACTACGTGAAGGCAAATTCAGAGTACCCGCACCATCGTAGGTTACAACAGCACTTC
Organism: uncultured Flavobacteriaceae bacterium; assembly: GCA_964416235.1. Classification (GTDB taxonomy): domain Bacteria; phylum Bacteroidota; class Bacteroidia; order B-17B0; family Aurantibacillaceae; genus JAHEYG01. The sequence continues at coordinate 2,494 of CAYQDP010000332.1, forward strand.
CGTTAGAAATTGAACCCATCACAAAAGATGCAATTGTTCCCGTAAAAGCTGGAGTAGTAACAGAACCTCCATACACCATCGGATACGCAGCTTGTGTTAAACCTGTAGACAATAGATAATCTGCCGCTACAGAAGCAATGGTGATTTTACCTCCCCAGAATTGCATTCCTGAGCCCGTGATAGTATAATTTTATTTTAAATTCGCATTAACTCTTGCAATAGAAGTTGCAGGTTATGTTAATGCCGTTGACGTATTGGCAGCAGTTCCTGTTGTATAGGTATTTTCTGCCATATACCATTCAGTTGTAACGGTACGTGTAATCGGCGTTGTAAAGTTCCATACTGCCGCACTTCCTGTAATGCTTGCTAAAGCTGATGCACCTGTTGAATCGATTTGTGTGCGTGTATAAGAATCTCCAACAACAGGAGCATGATTTGCAGAGGTTAAAAGCGGTGTTTGCGCCGAACCAATTGCTGCTAATATTGAAAATAAAGAAAAGTAAAGTTTTTTCATTTATAAATGGTTAATTGATTGAATACCAAATATAGTAATATTTTGCTATTACACTTTACGGTTTACAATAAAATAAGGTTGGGTTAATCTAGTTTAATTTCCAGTTCGGGTTCAGCCTCAGTGGTTTCGGTTTCCACCTTCATTAAATCGGGGGCCTTAATGGTTTCAATTTGCTCAGCCGGCACCTTTTCTTTTTTCTTACGGCGGATTCGTGGAACTGTAGTTTGAGCGGTTAAGCTATCAGAAACGGGTTTAATAATTGGATTGGCAGTTGACGGCATAACTCGGGCCGTATTAGCATTTGAACCTGAAACAGCTAAACTAGCAGGAGGAACTGAAGCTACTACCGGAGTATTTAAGTTTACGGGTTTCGAAACAATGCTGTCTTTTTTTACCGCTATGGCCTTAGGTTCAGGTTTGGAAACAACTTCCTGTTTTTTTTCTTTTTTTTCAGGAGCAATGGTTGCTTTGAAATTATTCGGATTCGGATCTAATTTTTTCTCGACCTGTTCTTGATCCGGTTTAAAATCAATAAAACTTAAGAGTATTGCCGAAACACCCACCAATGCCAGAATAAAAAAGATAGGTAAAACAATGTTGCGGTTGATGTTTAAATTAATTTCCGGGAGTTTAATGAAGGAAAGTGCTGAGTTTTTATTACACACTTCCTTGCAATAATTTTCTTCAAAATCGCGCCATGCAGCCTCTGAAAATTCGGCATGCTTTGCATTGAGCAAAGATGAACGAATATTCTTTTCGTCTAACTCGTAATTAAACAGACTGCTCATTTTTTTGCGACTTAAAATTCTTATC
>CAYQDP010000333.1:0-3814 GCA_964416235.1 uncultured Flavobacteriaceae bacterium
TACAACGATTTCGTTTCGTTAAGTAACGGTCTGCAAAAAATGGCAGCTTGGGCTAAAAAGACCGGCATCAAAAAGAGTAAAAAGTTCGACAACATTGAAATAACCGAAAAGTTACCTAAGATTTGGTTAGAGGATTAAATTGCCATGGAATTAGTCTTTGTAACTGCCAATACACACAAGGCTGCCGAAGTTCAGAAGGTAGTCAGTAAAGCGATAAAAATAGTGAGTTTAAAAGACATTCTTTGCAATGATGACATTGAGGAAACAGCTGATACATTTCAAGGTAATGCCCTCCTAAAAGCAAAGCACGTCTATAACAAATACAACAAAAATTGTTTTGCCGATGACTCCGGTCTGGAAGTGGAAGCGCTAAATAATGAACCGGGTGTTTTTTCAGCACGCTATGCAGGCGTACCAAAAAGTGATGAAAAAAACACTGGCAAACTCTTAAAAAATCTGGAAGGCATTGAAAACCGTAAAGCCCGCTTCAGAACGGTTATTGCTTTAATTTTGGACGGTAAAGAATATTTGTTTGAGGGAATAATTGAGGGCACGATTGCACAGCAACCCATAGGCACCAATGGCTTTGGCTACGATCCCGTCTTCATTCCTGCAGGTTATACCAAAACTTTTGCCCAGATGACAGCTGAAGAAAAAAATCAAATTTCGCACCGGGCTATTGCGGTTTCAAAAATGAATGAATTTTTGAAAGCTCAGAATAAATCGTAAATTGTAGGTAAAACAACAATGAAAAAATTCCTCATCTATTTTTGTTTTATTTATGAGTTTGCCATTTCACAATGTGTTCAACCTGTAAATTTTCAATTGCAAAAGGATATCCCTATGGCTTTTCCAACATTGCAAATTAATCTAACGGCCAGACGAGACACCGCAGCATTAAAACCATTTCTATACGTATGTGCAAAAGGAAGCGGATTGGTTATTTATAACATTAGTACAGTTACTTCTCCAACTTTGGTTGCAACAATAGGCATTTCTTCATTGCAAAATTTGCATGTCATGAATTGTACGCAGAGTGGAAATTATTTATATCTCGCTTTGGGTGATCATTTTAGTGCAACGGCGCAAAAATCAGGAATGGCAATTGTTAATATTAGTAATCCTGCGTCACCAACCGTAACTTCTACTTATACCTATAACGCAACAAGTGGTGCAGGTCATGTTGCCATTGAAGGTAATTACGCTTACTTATCTGCGATGCAAAATGGAGTAATTGTACTTGATATCAGCAATAAATCTAACATTGCTTTTGTTTCGGTATTTAAACCAAGTGTTCATTTTCCAAAACCAAATCCCAACGGCTCGGAACTACTCAAAATTAATGCGCGGCAAATTGTTGTTAAAAACAATGTACTCTACTTAAGTTATGACGCAGGAGGTGTTCGTGTGATTGATGCAACGAACAAATCATCTTTGAAAGAAACCGGTCAGTATTCAAATCCGGCCATCATTAACAAAGCACGCGCGTACAATAATTTAATCTTGAATGATACGCTAGTTTATGTTGCTGCAGATTATTGCGGCATGGAAATTCTTAATGTAAAAGATACCTCAAATATTACACAATTAGGATGGTGGAATCCCTGGAAGTGCGAAACTTCTTCTAATAACTGGGTAAACAGCATTGGGCATACCAACGAAATTGAATTTGACAACAATTGTAATTTGGTTTTCATGAGCGCGGGAAGAAGTGACTTGTTTGCCGTTAATGTTTCAAACCCTTCCTTGCCTGATTCATGTTCAAGATTCGGAATACCAACAGATAGTCTTGGAAGTTGGGGAATTGGAAGGTATAAAAATCAAATCTATGTATCTTACCTAATAACGGGAATTCCCTTTTATGCTAATTGGGGAGGCACCAAAATAATTACTTATAACAACAATTGTACGGTTGGAATCAATGAATTGGAAAATGATGGGAAGGGTGCTTTGTATCCAAACCCTGTATCAAATGAACTTTTTATAAAATCACAATGGTACATAAAGCAAGGTTCATTTCATTATAAAGTGATGAATGCGGTAGGGCAAATTTGCATGACAGGTATAGTAGACAAATCTATTGATGTGAGTGCATTACCTTCCGGAATTTACATTATTGAGATAAATGTTAAGGACAATAGTTTCCATCAAAAGTTTGTAAAGGACTAAATTGTTAATTAGTCCGTTAATTACTTCTTTTCTCGTACCCAAAAATACAGCGTTTAAAACTTGAAATTTAATGAGGCAGAATTTGCCCTTAATACGCTATTGAACTTATGTCAAAATTAAAAGTCGGAATTATTTTTGGTGGTCGCTCTAAAGAACGTGAAATCTCTTTTGCCGGCGGCCGTACTGTTTACGATAACTTGAACAAATCTATATTTGAAGCGATACCTTTATTTGTAGATTCATTTGGAAATTTTGTATTACTCGATTGGCAATTTGTTTACAAAGGTACTGTTCGTGATTTCTATCCGCCTGTTGAGTTTTTACCGGCTAACAATTCAGAGTTTCAATTTTACGCCGAAAATCTGGGAAATCTTTCGGTGGCAAAACAAGACGAGTTGATTTCTAAAATCGGTAAGAAAGTAAAAGTAGACGAGCTCAAGTCCTTAATTGATTTTGCGTTTTTATGCTTGCATGGTCCTTATGGCGAGGATGGCCGCATACAAGGTTTATTCGAGTATTTAAGTATACCTTATTCTGGTTCCGGCATTTTACCTTCAGCAATTGGAATTGATAAATCCGTGCAAAAAAAGTTGATGGTGCAAGCCGGATTTAATTCTCCTTCATTTTTTACAATTGATAGAAATGCGTGGATAAAAGGCGAGTGCAAAGGGGTGTGGGATAAGGCTAAAAAAGAGATTGGTTTCCCAATGGTAATTAAGCCTGCTAATCAAGGATCATCCATTGGCGTAACCATTTTAATGAAGGATAATGAAGTGGAATTTATGTCGGCCGTTGAAAAGGCACTATTTACAAAATGGATCGACGCAGCAGAATGGAATAAATTTAACGAGCGTGAGAAGATAGATTTTGTACGTCATTTAACAGATATCCGTGAAGGCATTGGATTACCAATATCAATTGATAATGAAGAGTTAGTTTATGACCCGAATACTTTAATTGAAAGTCTGAATAAACATTTAAAGTCAAAAGAAGGTTGTGTGTTGGAAAGTTTAGACGGCGAAAGCACAGTTTTAGTTGAAGGTTTCATTGATGGAAAGGAATTTAGTTGCATTGTTTTGGAAGATGAAAATGAAAAAGCAATCGCGCTTCCACCAACTGAAATACGAAAAGGCAAAGAACTATTTGATTACCGCAGTAAATACATGCCGGGACTTTCGCGCAAGATCACACCCATCGATTTACCGGATGAGCAAATCAATGCTATTCGAAAAGAGTGCGAAAAGTTGTTTTACGCTCTCAATTTTGATGTATACGCACGTATTGATGGTTTTTTAAGTAAGGATGGGAAAATATTTTTGAATGATCCGAATACAACTTCCGGCATGATGCCTTCCTCTTTTTTCTTTCACCAGGCAGCGGAAATCGGATTGAATCCTTCGCAGTTTTTAACCTACATTATTCGTACTTCGCTGGCAAAGCGCATTAAAAACTCAAAAGGCGCAAGAATCTATGATGCGCATTTAAAGCAGTTAGATCAAAGCATTAAGAATGAAAAATCGGCGGGAAGTAATAAAGTAAAAGTCGCAGTTATTTTAGGTGGTTATTCTTCCGAACGACATATTTCTGTAGAGAGCGGGCGAAACATATATGAGAAGTTGGCTTCTTCAGAGAAGTATGCGCCAAT
>CAYQDP010000334.1:0-3806 GCA_964416235.1 uncultured Flavobacteriaceae bacterium
TTATCAAGGATTAAATTGGTATACCGGTACCGGAGATAATGGTGGCGTACATACAAATAGTGGTGTAAGTAATCATTGGTTTTATTTATTGTCACAAGGCGGTACAGGAGTTAACGATATTTCTAATTCATACACCGTAAGCGGACTAGGAATTACCAATGCGGCAAAAATTGCTTTCAGAGCTTTAACCGTTTATTATGGTCCTAATACAAATTACTCACAGGCAAGAACCTTGTCAATTCAGGCAGCAACTGATTTGTACGGAGCTTGTTCTAATCAAGTATTTCAAGTTAAAAGTGCGTGGTATGCTGTAGGTGTTGGTCCTGCACCATCCGGAACATTAGCTCCTAGTACCAACTTTACTTCATTTGCCGGTTCGATTTGCTCTTTACCGGTGAGCGTAAACTTCGTAAACAAAACAATGGGGGGTGATAATTACTTCTGGGATTTCGGAGATGGTTCTCCAATTTCATCCACATTTAATCCCACACATACTTATACCACAAACGGTGTATACACAGTTAAATTAAAATCAACCTCAAACTGTTCGAGTGTTGCAGATTCAATTATTAAGACCTCATACATCATCATCAACTCCCCTGCACCTGCTACTGCAACAGGTGCTATCATTTGTGAGGGAACAAGTGCGAATCTGAATGCAAACGGCAGCGGACAACCTTATTGGTATAACGTTCCAAGTACAAGTGCAGCACCTTTGTTTATTGGTAACACTTTTAATACACCAACTCTTACATCTAATAGCGTGTTTTATGTAGTCAACACTGTGACTAACGCAGTAGTATATGGTGCACCAACATCAACAGCAATTGGTACAGGAGCATTTTTTCCGGGATCAACTGCTTACGATTCTTTGAGTGTTTTACAACCTTGTACATTAAAATCAGTTGTAGTTTATGCAAGCACAGCAGCTAATCGTGTTTTTGAGTTAAGAAATTCAGCCAATACAGTGTTATCCACTACAACTATTCCATTATCGGTTGGGGTAAATACAGTAAACCTCAATTTTAAATTAAATGCAGGTTACGGTTACAGATTAGGTCTAGGCCCGGGTGCCGCACAACTCTACCGCAACAACAGTGGCGTTTCTTACCCTTATAATATTGGCGGATTAATTGACATTACCGGTTCAAGCGGCGGTTCAGGACAATTCTTTTTCTTTTACAACTGGGAAGTTCAACAAAATAATTGTACATCTACAACAACATCAGTAAGCGTAAATGTAAATCCACTGCCAACCATTAATATAAGTGCATCCAACACACTTGTTTGTACCGATGATGCTGCAGTCTCATTATCCGCTACTCCTTCCGGAGGTACTTTTAGCGGAAGTGGAGTTACCGGAACTAATTTTAATCCTTCAGTTGGAGCAGGAACATACACCGTTGATTATTCATTTACAGATGGAAATGGTTGCACCAACAATAGCAACGTTAACATTGTTGTTTCACCTTGCATTGGAATAAATGAGATTAATACACTTGAAAGCCTTCAGGTTTTTCCAAATCCATTTAACGATGTCATTCACATTAATGGTTTAAGCAATTTAACGGAAACAAAAATTTCAGTAACCGATGCAACCGGTAAGCAAGTTTTCTTTAAAGAAACCAATACGTTCAATGAAACTATAACAGTTGGAAAACTGGCAGCAGGAGTATATCTGTTAGAAATAAAAGATGCGAACGGCCATCATTATCGTTCCAAATTAATTAAGCAATAAACTTAATGTAAAGCCCCGATTCATTCGGGGCTTTTTGTTTTTTATAATTAATGGAAATAAAATGGTAATTTCGCCCCTCGGTTTTAAATGCTATATCAATTAATATTAGGAACAGTCACAATTAGTGTTTTACATGCACTCATTCCAAGTCATTGGTTGCCTATTTTAGCTTTTGAGAAGAAATTTAACTGGACCAAAGAACAAACCTTGCGTATAACGATAATCTCAGCTCTTGCACACGCCTTAAGCACCGTATTACTTGGTATAGCAATCGGGTTGTTAAGCTTAAAAGTTAGCGCGATTTACGAAGAAATCATGGGGTATGTTATGGCGATTGTTTTAATGTTGCTGGGAATTATTTTCATTGTTCGTCACCATCATCACAATCACTTTCATTTACACAACGAAGGTGAGCTCCAAACATTAAGTTCGAGAAAGATTATCACCGTGCTTGTAACAAGCATGTTTTTATCGCCTTGTTTGGAAATTGAAGGGTATTTTATTTTAGCCGGATCAGCAGGACTCAAATACATCTTTTTAACCAGTTTACTTTACATTGGAATTTCTGTTTTAGGAATAGTTATTTGGATTTCATTCGCACAAAAAATTCTTAAAAAAATAAATGCACACAAAATTGAACATAACGCCGGTTTAATTTCCGGGATTGTGCTAATCATTACAGGCTTAATCAGCTTATTTATAAAATAAAAAAGGTAGCTTACGCTACCTTTAAAATCCAACGGAATTTATCTTCTACTCTTCCCTTTCTGATGTCTCTTAATGCCTGATCAATTTTAGGAGAGAATTTTCTCTTTTCGATTGGAGGAAGTTCATAATCCCTTCCTTCAAATCCGATTGTAACAATGTGAGCAATGGTAGCGGCGGTACCAACTCCAAATGCTTCTTGCAACTTACCGTTTTTGTGAGCATCAAATATTTCCTTAATTGAAACTTTACGTTCTTCAACCATCATTCCCCAATCGCGTGCTAATTGAATTACACTATCACGGGTAACACCCGCTAAAATTGTATCACTGGTTGCTGGCGTAATTAAAATATTATCGATAACAAACATCAAGTTCATTGTTCCCGATTCTTCTACATAAGAATGTGTTTTAGCATCGGTCCAAATAACTTGCTGATATCCTTTTTGCTGTGCTAATTTAGTTGGAAACAAACTACGGCCATAATTCCCCGCACATTTGGTGAACCCAACTCCGCCTTCAACAGCGCGGAAATAATTAGTTTCAACCATTACTTTAATTGGTTCCGAATAATATTTTCCGGCAGGACAAGTAATGATAATGAACTTATATGTATCACTTGCTTTAACACCAATGGCTTCATCTGTAGCAATCATAAACGGACGGATATATAAACTTCCGGTTTCCGAATCAGGAACCCATGCTTTATCTAATTTCAAAAGTTCAGTTAAACCACCCATAAATACTTCTTCTGGAACCTCCGGCATTGCCATACGAACAGCAGAAATATTTAAACGCTTGAAATTATCCAACGGACGAAATAAATTGATATCACCTGTTGAAGTCTTGTAAGCTTTCATACCTTCAAAAATTGCTTGACCGTAATGAAGAGCAGATAGCGCCAAACTCATTGGCACATCTTGATAGGGCATAATGGAACCTTGCTGCCATTTACCATCTTTATATTCGGCCACAAACATGTGGTCTGAAAAAACTTTTCCGAAAGGAACATTATTAACATCATATTCCCCTACCCTGCTTTTAGCAATTTTCTGGATTTTGATTGGTTCAGTACTGGTCATAACTCAATAATTAGTTCCTTCCAAGTAACTACAATTATTCTTAAAATGCAAATTTTTAGGCTAAATCGAAAATTTCTTTGTTGCAGCAAATCAGAGTTTTATTCCCAAAACAGTAATATCATCGGTCTGTTCATGCTTGCCCTGCCAAGATGAAAGCTCCGACTCGAAGTAAAGTAACTGTTTGTCCATTGATTGAGATTTCACATCTTCAATTATCTGCTTAAATTTTCCAAGCGTAAATTTTTTGAATGATGGCCCTCCAAACTGATCAGTAATTCCATC
>CAYQDP010000335.1:0-3800 GCA_964416235.1 uncultured Flavobacteriaceae bacterium
CAGTAAAGAAGCTTTAGGTGTAAAAACCTGGGATATGTACGATAATGTAATCGGAGCGTTTGGCGCGGAACTGGAACGTATACTCAGTATTGGTGGTGATGGCAGCGAAGCAGGCGATGACGGCGCTAAAGCAAATCGTTTCAAACCAATGGTAAGATTCTTTGGTCCTTTCCATTTGGATAAAGGCGATAAAAAAGAGATCAAATTTAAATTACCAATGTATGTGGGCTCTGTACGAACCATGGTTATTGCCGGCTACAAAGGAGCTTATGGTCATGCGGAGAAAACAACGCCGGTAAAAGCGCCATTAATGGTGTTAGGAACATTACCGCGCGTGTTGAGCGTTACCGAAGAGGTGAAGTTACCTATCTCTGTATTTGGCGGCGACAAAAATGTTGGATCAACCACGGTTAAAGTGGAAGTGAACGGCTTGCTTCAAACGGTTGGGGGTAATTCAAAGACCGTTAGTGTGGGCAAAGATGATGAAAAGCTGGTGGTGTTTGATTTGAAAGTGAAGAATGAAACCGGTATTGCCAAAGTGAAAATCACGGCGGAAGGCGGCGGACATACCTCTGTTTACGAAATGGAATTGGATGTGAGAAATCCGAATCCGTATCAAACTACCAGTAAGGATTTCTGGATTGATGCCGGAAAAACTGAGAAAGGTAATGTGAATCCTACAGGTCTGGCGGGTACTAATAGCGGTGTGTTGGAATTGTCAACCATTCCTCCGATTAATTTGGAAGAACGTTTAAATTATTTAATCACTTATCCGCATGGCTGCATTGAGCAAACTACTTCACAAACCTTTGCGCAATTGTATCTAACCGACATCATGGATTTAAGTCCTGAGCGCAAAACGGAAATTGAGAAGAACATTAAATACGGTATCAATGAAATCCGTAAGTTCCAGTTAAGCAATGGAGCCATGGCGTATTGGCAAGGTGCCAACGAACCAAACGATTGGGGTTCATCTTACGCAGGACATTTCCTGGTGTTAGCCGAGAAAAAAGGTTATTCTTTACCGGGTGGATTGAAGAAAAACCTCATGAAGTTTTTACAGACTACCGCTTTAAATTATGAGTTTGCAAAAAATAAATACTGGAATAATGATGTGTTGCAGGCCTATCGTTTATATGTGTTGGCTTTAGCCGGACAACCTAGTATGAGTGCCATGAATCGTTTGCGTGAGTTCTATAGTTTATCGGAGCAGGCACGCTGGTTATTAGCGGGGGCTTATGCTAAGATGGGACAAATCGATGAAGCCGAGAAAATAATTGCGAAGGCATCATTGAATATTACGCCTTACTCGGTGAATTATTATACCTATGGTTCATCCGACCGTGATATGGCCATTGTTCTTCAAACATTATGTTTGATGAATAAGAAACAACAAGCCTTTGCGCAATTGAAGAAAGTATCGGATGTGTTGTCCAGCAAGTCGTGGTTGAGTACACAAACAACCGCTTTCGGATTGGTATCGGTGGCGGAGTTTATCAAAAAGTTTGGTGGTGCTTCGGCGATGCAGGCAGTGGTAAATGTAAATGGCAAGGAAGTGAATTTGAAAGGAAACGCAGCCATTACTCAAATACCGATTAGTTTCAAAGGGGCAAACAGTATTAATTACAGCATCGAGAATAATGGTAAGGGCATGTTGTATGCACGCTTAATTAACAGAGGCAAACCTCAGATTGGCGAAGAGAAAGAAGGCAATGAAAATATCGCGGTGAGCGCTGTTTACAGAGATATGAATGGCAACACCATCGATCCTTCCAATATGGAGCAGGGCAGCAACTTTATGTTATCGGTAACTGTGAAGAATTTAGGTTTGATGGGTGAATTGAAAAATTTAGCCTTAATCAATTACATTCCTTCGGGTTGGGAAATTCATAACAGCCGCATGGACGGCAATGAATCGGCGTTTAAAAATTCGGCTTACGATTATCAGGATATTAAAGATGATAAAGTGATGACCTATTTTGATTTGTATACGAACGAAAGCAAAACCTTTAATATCCTTCTCAACTCAAGTTACGCTGGCAAATATTATTTACCTGCCATCAATGTAGAGGCGATGTATGATAAGAGTGTTTACGCCCGCACAAAAGGACAATGGATAAGAGTAGTGAAGCAAAAACAAAATAGTGTAGCGAGTAAGTAATTACTCCTCCTTCAATTACAGGAGAGAAGGAAGCAGGTCAAATGCGTTTAAAACAATTCATCCTCAATCACAAAATTAAACTCAGTATAATTTTTATGCTGAGTTTTTTGTATTGGTTATGGTTGCCAAGTAAATTATTTGATAAGCCCTGCAGTACTGTTTTGCTGGATGCCAATAATGAGTTACTCTCTGCTAAAATCGCGTCCGACGGACAATGGCGTTATCCTCAATTAGACAGTGTGCCGGTAAAGTTTCAGCAGTGCATTACATTGTTTGAAGATGAATATTTTTATTACCATCCCGGCTTTAATCCTGTTTCCATTTTTAAATCCATTAGACGCAATTTTTCAGCCGGCAAAGTAAAGAGTGGTGGAAGTACTATCACTATGCAGGTAGCACGCATGATGCGCGGCAACAAATCCCGTACCTATTATAACAAGCTCGTTGAGATTTTATTAGCCTTTAGAATAGAGCTGAGTTATAAAAAATCAAGCATATTAAATTTGTATGCGAGCAACGCGCCGTTTGGAAGTAATGTGGTGGGGATTTCCGCAGCCTCCTGGCGCTATTTTGGCAGAAGTCCTTTTCAATTAAGCTGGGCGGAGAGTGCTTTATTAGCCGTTCTTCCTAATGCGCCTTCTTTGATTTATCCAGGAAAAAATCAGCAGCGTTTGTTGAAAAAGCGGAATACACTTCTGAAAAAATTATACGATAAAAAAATCATTGATGAATCCACGTATAAATTATCCATACAAGAACCTTTACCTGATAAGCCTTATGCGATTCCTCAATTGGCTAATCATTTATTAAACCGTAGTATTAACGAAAAGGGTTCTTCGCAGATTTATAAATCCACTATTAAAAAAAATCTGCAGATACAGGTCAGTGATTTGCTGAATAAACATGTTGCCAATTTATCCGCTAACCAAATTCATAACGCTTGTGTGTTGGTGGCTGAGGTAGAATCAGGCAATGTGTTGGCTTATGTAGGGAATAGTTCCAGCGAAAAAAACGAACATGAAAATTATGTGGATGTGATTAGTGCGCCAAGAAGTACTGGAAGTATTTTAAAACCTTTTCTATACGCCTTCATGCTCAATGAAAATAAAATTTTGCCTGCTGCTTTAATTGAAGATGTACCAACGCAAATCGGTTCATACGGACCAAAAAACTTTAATTTAACTTACGACGGATTGGTGCCGGCTAATCAGGCTATAGCGCGCTCTTTGAACGTACCCGCCGTTAAAATGTTGTTGGATTATGGAACGGCAAAATTTCATTATCGCTTAAAGCAATTAGGTTTTAAAAATTTCAAAAAGCCAACTACACATTATGGTTTGTCGCTGATTTTAGGCGGAGGTGAAGCCACGCTGTGGGATATTGCTTCTGCTTATTCTTCCATGGGAAGAGCTTTGTTGGGTTATGATGCTTCACGTAAAAAATACACTGCGGATAATTATCGCCCCTTAAATTATCTGCAGAAAGAAATTGACAAACCTAAAATGGTAAAAGAAGATTTACTAAATGCCTCTTCCTTATGGTACACCTTTAATGCCATGACAGAATTGATTCGTCCGCAGGATTATGTGGGCTGGATGCAATTTCTTTCCCGCAACAAAATTGCCTGGAAAACGGGAAC
>CAYQDP010000336.1:0-3797 GCA_964416235.1 uncultured Flavobacteriaceae bacterium
ACCTGTTCCTCTAAATCCCGAAGAGCCTGCTCCATCGCCGCCACGACCAAAAGTTTCTCCGGTACCAAAGTAAATGCTACCGTCAGATGCCTGTGCCATTGAGCTAACAATCAGAGAAGCAGCTTGATCATTAATAGGAGCCCAGCTTGCACCGCTATTTGTTGACTTAAATATACCTCCGGAAACACTTCCAGCATAGATTGTTTTGCTGGTTGCGTCCATCTTGTCTATAAGTAGAGATCTGGTGCGACCACCAATATCATTCGGTCCCATTTCTGTCCAGGTTAAACCTAATTGCGCCAACATGTTACCGCACGTTAATAAAGCACCTAAAACAAGCGCGTTTTTCAACTGATTTTTAATAAACTTTGAAATCATATCAATCTATGTAATTTTAATATTTAGATTATTTTAACAAATCTGACTAAATTTTGTCAAATATAAAAATAAATGGAAATAAATGATTCAAAAAGTACTCAACATTTTAAAAGTGGTAGCATTTTCTTTATTACTGGCTGATTTAGAGGCACAAGATACCATTTTAGTTAAAAAATAGCTTTCAAAAGCTAAGTCTTAAACGTTATAAAAATAGCTTATCCTAACCTCTTGGACATCAGTAAATATTACTGTGAAATCTTGCTTTTCGAGCCCATTTGCACACCAAAATTGTAGCATTTTATATAAATTAAAAATTGTTGAAGATTGTCACTTTTGACTCAGCTTGAAAAAAACGCGGTAAAGGCAAAAACCCTCAACTCTAATAGGCTACAAAATGGAAATTTATCGAATTGTCGATAGTTAGAATTTTCGATTTTATGACTTTAAATACTCATTTGTAATTTGTTGAATACCTTCGGTTTTCTTATGTTTGTTGTTTGCTTTTTATGGAAGCCTCACAAGAATATTTCGCGCATCCAACCGCTGTAATTGATAATGGTTGTAAAATAGGAAAAGGTGTTAAAATATGGCACTTTTCACACATTATGCCTAATTGCATTTTGGGAGATAATTGTAACATCGGTCAAAATGTTGTTATCTCGCCTGATGTTGTTTTGGGTAAAAACGTGAAGGTTCAAAATAACGTTTCAATTTACACGGGTGTAACTTGCGATGATGATGTGTTTCTAGGTCCATCCATGGTTTTTACAAATGTAATTAATCCGCGCAGCGCAGTTAACCGTAAATCAGAATATGCAAAAACTCACGTAGGTAAAGGTGCTTCTATAGGTGCAAATGCAACTATTGTATGCGGACACGATATTGGAGAGTTTGCTTTCATCGGCGCAGGCACAGTAGTTACAAAAACAGTTCCTGCATATGCTCTTATTGTCGGAAATCCGGGACGTCAAATGGGATGGATGAGTGAATTTGGTCACCGTCTCGAATTCGATAAAGATGGTTTGGCAACTTGCAAGGAAAGCGGACAAAAATATAAACTGGAAAATAATACTGTTAAACGTATCTCTTAATTATGACAAAAATAAAATTTGCGGTTGTAGGGCAAGGACATATTGGTAAACGTCACGCAGAAATGGTTCGCCGAAACGAAGCGTGTGAATTAATTGCTGTATGTGATGTATTACCTAAGGAGAAATTAGGCCTTGATGATTTAAAAGAAAAGTTTTACTCTAATGTTGACGAGCTTTTAAAAAATCATCCTGAAGTTGAGGTGGTAAATGTTTGTACACCTAACGGTCTGCATGCCGAGCATTCATTAAAGGCACTAGAGTCTGGAAAAAATGTTGTGGTTGAAAAACCAATGGCTCTTTCTAAATCCGATTGCGAAAAAATAATTTACAAAGCATTACACCAACATAAAACAGTTTTCTGTGTAATGCAAAACCGTTATTCACCTCCAAGCGTTTGGTTAAAAGAAGTAGTAGAGAAGAAAATCATTGGAGATGTGTATATGGTCCAATTGAATTGTTATTGGAATCGCGATGAGCGTTACTACAAGCCGGGTGGATGGAAAGGTACTCAAGCATTGGATGGAGGGACGTTATTCACTCAGTTCTCTCATTGGATTGATATTATGTATTGGCTATTTGGAGATATTCAAAATATCCAGGCTAAGTTTGCAGATTTCAATCACCAAAAATCAACGGCATTCGAAGATAGCGGATTTGTGAGTTTTGATTTTGTAAACGGTGGCATGGGTTGCATCAATTACAGCACGGCGGTCTGGGATAAAAACTTGGAATCTTCTTTAACGATTGTTGGAAGCAAAGGAAGTGTTAAGGTGGGTGGACAATACATGGATCAAATTGAAGTGTGTAATATAAAAGATTACACTATGCCAAAGTTGGATGCTACTAATCCTGCAAATGATTATGGAGCTTACAAAGGCTCGGCTAATAATCATAATTATGTTATTGATAATGTAGTTGAAACCTTAACCGGTAAAAATAAAATCACCACGAATGCCTTAGAAGGATTAAAAGTGGTTGATATCATTGAGCGTATTTACGCTTTACGTCCCAATTCAGTAATTAAAAACATGTAATAATTTCTATATGAGTATCTATAAAAGAATTTTAGACAAAGACGCGAGAATTGCCGTAATAGGTTTAGGCTACGTTGGTTTACCAATTGCGCTTGCCTTTGCTAAAAAGGTAAAAGTGATTGGATTCGATATTAACGAGAAACGCGTTAATATGATGAAAAAGGGCATTGACCCAAGTCAGGAATTGACTAAGAAGGATTTTGCTAATTCAGATATTACGTTCACACATAAATTAGAAGATTTAAAAAAGGCCAACTTCTTTATTGTAGCGGTGCCAACACCAATTGATGAGCATAACTTACCGGACTTAAAGCCATTAATTGGCGCTTCAACAACTGTAGGAAAAGTATTGAAGAAAGGCGATTACGTTGTTTACGAATCAACTGTTTATCCGGGATGTACCGAAGAGGATTGTATCCCTGTTTTGGAAAAGGAATCAGGATTAAAGTTTGTGAAAGATTTTAAAGTTGGATACTCGCCTGAGCGTATCAATCCGGGTGATAAGGAACATACCATCACTAAAATTTTAAAAATTGTTTCGGGTTGCGATAAAGAAAGCTTAGAGAATATCTCTAAGGTTTACGAAATTATTGTTGAGCCGGGCACACATAAAGCTTCTTCTATTAAAGTTGCAGAAGCGGCAAAAATTATTGAGAACACTCAGCGCGACGTAAACATCGCTTTAATGAATGAGCTTTCGATTATTTTTTCACGCATTGGAATTAATACGTACGAAGTATTGGAAGCGGCAGGTACTAAATGGAATTTCTTAAAATTTTCTCCAGGCTTAGTTGGCGGACATTGTATTGGTGTCGATCCATACTACTTGACTTACAAAGCGGAGGAAATGGGTTATCATGCACGTGTAATCAATAGCGGTCGTTATGTAAATGACAGCATGGGTTTTTATGTTGCAAAAACTTGTGTAAAGAAAATTATTGCCGCCGGTAAAAATATTTCTAAGTCAAAAGTATTAGTGATGGGCGCCACATTTAAAGAAGATGTGAGTGACATTCGTAACAGTAAAGTGGCTGATATCGTGAAGGAATTAAAATCATTTGGCGTTAAAGTTGAAATTGTAGATCCGCATGCAGACAGCGATGAGCTTAAACACGAATACGGTTTTGGTTTAAATAAATTGGGTAAGGGTTACGATGGTGTGATTGTTGCCGTAAATCATAAGGAGTATAAATCATTGGATGAAAAATACTTTAATTCTGTTTTAAGTAAAAAGGGAATTTTAGTTGACGTAAAAGGTATGTATAAGGGCAAGGTTAAAAATCTTACTTATTGG
>CAYQDP010000337.1:0-3794 GCA_964416235.1 uncultured Flavobacteriaceae bacterium
CCCATTACCATCTGTTTCAGTCGCAGGACCAACTCAAACATTGTGCTCAGTGAGTACGACAACAATGGCAGCTAATACGCCGGCAGTAGGATCCGGATTATGGTCATTGATTTCAGGAAGCGGATTAGTAGCAACACCGGGTTCCCCAACTTCAGTTGTTAATTTCTTGTCCATTGGCACGAATGTATTTCAATGGACGATATCTAACGGTACTTGCCCTCCCTCTACATCAACTGTAGCGATCATTCGTGACCCGCCACCAACAATTTCAGCCGCAGGCTCAAATCAAACACTATGTGCAACAAGCGCTACTTTAAACGGAAATACGCCTGCTGTAGGAACTGGTTCATGGACATTAGTATCCGGTGCAGGAACTATCACATCCCCTACATCACCAAATAGCGGGGTAATTGGTTTGGGATTCGGCGTGAATGTATTCCAGTGGTCGATAACTAACAGTGTTTGTGCGCCATCAACTTCAACAGTGGCAATTGTTCGTGATACACCACCAACTATTTCGAATGCGGGGGCATCACAAACTGTGTGTGTGGCTTCTGCCACATTAGCCGGAAATGCACCATCGGTTGGAACAGGGCTTTGGACATTAGTATCGGGAAGCGGAGTAATTTCCTCACCAGCTTCAGCAACAACTGCGGTTAATTTTATTTCTACGGGAATAAATGTGTTTCAATGGACTATAAGCAACGGTACATGTCCTTCCTCAAGTTCTACTGTAGCAATAGTGAGAGATCAAAACCCTACCATTGCTAATGCCGGAACGTCACAAACGATATGTAGTTCATCCGCAACACTCTCAGGAAACACTCCGGCTATAGGTATAGGTGCGTGGACCGTTATATCCGGCCCCGGATCAATTAGTTCTCCTTTGTCTGCAATTACTCCTGTAACAAGTTTAGGTATCGGTTCTAATGTTTTTCAATGGGCCATTAGTAACGGTGTTTGTCCTCCATCAACCTCTACTGTTGCAATCAATGTTGATGCCAACCCAACTATATCGAATGCCGGTAGTACACAAACGTTGTGTACAGCAACTGCCACTCTGAATGGAAATACGCCTGCAATAGGAAACGGTAATTGGTCTGTGATAAGCGGCACCTCTACAGTTGCTAATCCATCTTCTCCAACATCATCTGTTACAGGATTGTCATTTGGCAGCAACGTGTTTCAATGGACCATTACTAACGGTACATGTCCTCCGTCATCGTCAACTGTCACAATTGTACGAGATGTACCACCAACAATTTCAAATGCCGGAGCTTCACAAACGATTTGTGTAAGTAATGCTACGCTTAACGCTAATACACCTGCGGTTGGTACCGGTTTATGGATACAGTTGGCTGGTACAGGTGCCTTATCCTCATTTACAAATGCTGTTACAAATGTAACGGGTATTTCGGTAGGCACGGAAATTTATCAATGGATAATTAGTAATGGTGTTTGTCCGTCTTCTTCTTCAACGGTAGCTATTGTTAGAGACCCGGTTCCAACTATTGCCAATGCAGGTATCACGCAAACAGTTTGTACGGCAACAGCTACGTTAGCGGGTAACACTCCTGTGGTAGGTACAGGTAACTGGACCGTGCTTTCTGGTGGTGCGACTGTCACAAATCCTTCATTGCCAAATTCAGGCGTTACAGGTTTAGGTTTTGGAGCCAACGTGTTTCAATGGACAATATCTAACGGTACATGCCCTTCGTCAACTGCAACAGTAACTATATTCAGAGATATCCCTCCAACGGTTTCCAACGCGGGCTTATCTCAAACTGTTTGCGTGAATCCTGGAACAGCTGTTTTAACCGGAAATACTCCTGCAACCGGAACAGGTATATGGACTGTACTTACCGGAACATCTACTGTAACAACACCCGCATCCGCTTCAACAGGCGTGACTGGATTATCTATAGGATTAAATGTTTATCAATGGGCAATATCCAACGGTGTATGTCCCGTTTCAACTTCTACTGTAAGTGTGTTTGCTGATCAGATTCCAACTATTGCCAATGCAGGTATCACACAAACGGTTTGTACGGCAATAGCTACATTAGCGGGTAATACTCCTGCGGTAGGTACAGGTAACTGGACCGTGCTTTCGGGTGGTGCGACAGTCACAAATCCTTCATTGCCAAATTCAGGCGTTACAGGCTTAGGTTTTGGAGCCAACGTGTTTCAATGGACAATATCTAACGGTACATGCCCTCCGTCAACTGCAACAATAACTATATTCAGAGATGTCCCTCCAACAGTTTCCAACGCGGGCTTATCTCAAACTGTTTGCGTGAATCCTGGAACAGCTGTTTTAACCGGAAATACTCCTGCAACCGGAACAGGTATCTGGACAGTACTTAGCGGAACATCTACAGTAACAACACCTGCATCCGCGTCAACCGGAGTTAGCGGATTATCTGCAGGATTAAATGTTTATCAATGGGCAATCTCCAACGGTGTATGCCCTGTTTCAACTTCTACTGTAGGCGTATTAGCCAATCTTCTACCTACTCCTTCAGTTGCGGGACCTTCACAAACTATTTGTGTAACTACCGCAAGTACAACATTAGCAGGGAATACTCCTGC
Source organism: uncultured Flavobacteriaceae bacterium (assembly GCA_964416235.1). Classification (GTDB taxonomy): domain Bacteria; phylum Bacteroidota; class Bacteroidia; order B-17B0; family Aurantibacillaceae; genus JAHEYG01. The sequence continues at coordinate 2,593 of CAYQDP010000337.1, forward strand.
AATAGGTGTTGGTACCTGGAGTATTTTATCAGGGGGAGGAACCATTACTTCGCCAAATTCACCTAGCAGTACAATTACAGGATTAAATACCCCCGGAGTAACCGTTTTACAGTGGAGTATATCTAACGGTACATGTCCTCCGTCAGTTACAACAACAACAATTACAATTAATAATGTGCCACCGGCAAGTGCTGCAGGTGCTTCCCAAACAGTTTGCGTGAGTCCGGGTACAGCTACACTATCGGCAAACACTCCTTCAGTTGGTTTAGGTACATGGAGTGTTCTTTCTGGAGGTGGAGTTGTAACTTCTCCAAACTCTCCGAATAGTTCTGTTACTGCTTTAACAACCGGAACAACAATTTTGCAATGGAGCATTGCATATGGTGTTTGTGCTAATACTACTTCAACAACTTCGATTGTCGTGAATGCATTACCAACTATAGCCAATGCAGGACCTACTCAAACTTTATGTGCAGGCTCAACGGTTTTAGCAGGTAATAATCCTGTAATTGGTGTTGGAAGTTGGAGTTTACAAGCGCCAAGTGGTGGAGTGATTAGTAATACTAACTTGCCAACTTCTTCATATACCGCCATTCCTGTTGGAACTCATACATTGGTTTGGTCTATTACAAATGGCGTTTGTCCAACATCTTCTTCTACAGTTGCAATTACTCAATATACACCACCGACATTCCCTAATGCTGGACCTTCACAAACTTTATGTATCTCAAACAACACCTATACCATGATGGGAAATCCGATTACAGTAGGTGCAGGATCATGGACATTATTATCGGGGACTGGTGTAATAACAGCACCAAGTAATCCAAGCACAACTGTAACCGGCCTTGGCTTAGGATTAAATGTTTTTAGTTGGAACTCTACATTTGGAATTTGCCCGGTATTCTCCTCAACAATGAGCATACAAGTTGATCAAGTGCCTACAATTGCCAATGCAGGAACCTCACAAACACTTTGTGCGAACGCGAATACATTGGTATTAAACGGTAATACTCCTGCAGTTGGAATTGGTACTTGGAGTGTGATTGCAGGTTCAGCAGTTATAACGCCAAGCACATCACCAACGGCAACCGCCACCGCTATCTCAACAGCGACAAGCAATATTTTACAATGGACCATCTCTAATGGTGTATGCCCTGCATCTACATCGACGATGGCTATCCAGGTAGATGCATTACCTA
>CAYQDP010000338.1:0-3792 GCA_964416235.1 uncultured Flavobacteriaceae bacterium
AGAATTAGTTTTAGAAACATTTTCTCGAAGTGGTGCCGATGTTAAAGATGGTATGGATATCTCTTTATTGAGTGTAAAGAAATCCAATGGAGATTCAGTAACAGTTCAATGGTCGGGTGCCAATAATCCATTATGGTATATAAGCTCAGGCGAACTGCAGGAAATAACCGCGAATAAACAACCGATTGGAAAGGTAGATAATCCAAAGCCTTTTGTGACTCATAAGTTCGAATTAAAACGTGGTGACATGTTATTTCTTATTACCGATGGTTATGCCGACCAGTTTGGCGGCGCCAATGGAAAGAAATATAAGTACAAGCAATTAAAGGAGCTTTTAGTGAGTATGCATTCAAACTCCATGACGAGTCAACTTCAAGCTATCAATCATTCTTTTATGAGTTGGAAGGGAAATCTTGAGCAAGTCGACGACGTGTGCATCATTGGTATAAAACTTTAGTGTCTACGATTTTCGTTGAATGCGATAAATGAAATTCAACTTTGATTCTTCACCATAGTAAGCTATTTCTTCTTCTCTAATTTTTATGGCACCTAATTTTTCTATGGCTTTTTGGGAACGGATATTTTGTGCCCCAATATGAAAAATGACATTGTCTACAAATTGGAAGGCATATTCCATCATTAATTTCTTGGCTGCCGGATTGTGTTTTCCTCCCCAATGACTACGTGCATAAAATGTATAACCAATACTCACTTCACTTTCCTCGGGCTTGTAATCATAAAAACGTGTGCTGCCAATGGCTTCATTCGTTTGAGCATCATATATTACAAAGGCGCTTTTGGATTTTATGGCACCTTCAAAGAAATTTTGAAACACATCGCGCTTCCAGCGGTTCTTATTGGGATGTTGTTCCCATATCAGCGGATCTTTGGCAATATTGTATAATAATTCAAAATCACTTTGTTGTAAAGGAGTTAGCCGAACTAAATTATTTTCTAAGATTATTTGAAGGTTAAAATCCACCATTTATGATAAGAAAATTAAATTTAGTCAATAAATTTATTGATTTAAAATAACTTTTTTTAGGTTTCAAAATAATATAATTTTCAAGAGATGATTTCCAAAGTAAATAAATTAATTTTCGTCATATTTTTATTAATAACCTGCCCTTTAATTACCTTCGGATTTGAATTCAAGGAACGAGATTCATTATTAAAGATTTTAAGCACCTCTAAAAATGATAGTGTAATTTATAAGTCGTTACATCGTTTATCTACCATTTATTTATTTGATAACGATTTAGACAGTGCTAAGTATTATGCTAAGTTAATGCTAAGTAAGGTCAAAAATGATAATTCTGAATTGTGGTTCGCTTCCTATTATAATTTAAAGGGTAATATTTATCGATTTGAATATAATTATGATAGTTCACTGGTAAATTATTCGAGAGCCTTATCTATAGCAATTAAACATCGCAATTTCCTGCGTGTGGCTAATTTTTTTAATAATTTAGGACTATTATTCGAGGTATTTGGAAAGTGGAATTCAGCAGTAAGAATATATAAAGCTGCGGCTTCTCTTAATAACATTATGGGGGATAAAAAGGGAGAGGCAAATTGTTATAACAATCTCGGCAATGTTTTTGAAACTTTGGGCGATTTCGAAAAGGCCTTGCAATTTCATTATAAAGCTTTACCCTTGTATGAGAATCTTAAATTCAATACAGGAATTGGTATGTCAGCTAATAACATTGCGAATGTACTTGCTTCTCAAAAGCAATACGCCAAGGCCCATGAGTATTACCTTCGTTCATTAAAAGTAAAAGATCCATTTACAGATACTGAGGCTATTTTTGAAACATGTGTAAACATTGGAATAAATTATGTTACGCAAAATAAAGTGGATAGTGCTTATATTTATTTTAATAGAGCAAAGATAATATCGGAGGAAAATGGATTTACCGATCTTTTGCCAAATCTTTTGGAAAATATTGGAAATCTTGAGTTAAAGCAAAAGAAATACACAGAAGCTTTAAAGCAATTACATGAGGGATTACGACTGGCTTATGCGAATGGAGATAGTATTCAGGCTATTTTTATAAATACCTCAATAGGAAACGTCTATCTTGAATCAGGCGATTATCCGAATGCTGAAAAGGTTTTATTGAATGCTTACGACGACATTCTTCGATATAAAATTTCCGAATTGGAGATTAATGGAGCCTCTAATCTTACTACATTGTACGAAAAGATTAGAAAACCTGAAAGAGCGCTTTTTTACTATAAAAAATTGATTGCTGCAGAAAAAAAGTTAAATATTGAGGCATCGAAACGATTTGCAGATAAAGCAGAGTTAAAGCATCAATATGAGAGAGATGTTTTTGAAATGAAAAAGGAGCAAGAAAAGCGTGAACTTCTTACATTGGAAGAAAAGAAAAGACAAAACATGATACTTATAGGAGTATCTATCATATGTGTCATCGTTTTTGTTTTTTCAATTATGTTATTTAGACGTTATAAGGAAAGTGAGCAACAGAAAAAGGTGATTGCAGAGCAAAAAAGTAAGGTAGAAAAACAACATCATACTTTGGAAGAAAAGAATAAGGAAATTTTAGATTCCATTAATTACGCTAAACGAATTCAACAAGCCTTACTCGCCAATAGGGATTTATTAAAGAAGAATCTACCGGAGTATTTTGTTTTGTTTAAACCAAAGGATATAGTGAGTGGTGATTTTTATTGGGCTACATATGTTGAACCTTCTATTCAAAGCGAGAATGCAAATTTTTATATTGCGGCTTGTGATAGTACTGGTCATGGTGTTCCGGGTGCATTTATGAGTTTACTCAACATAAATTTATTAAATGAAGCGATTAATCAGAATCATATTTATGATCCGGGTCGAATCTTGGATTATGTCAGGAGGGGCCTAATTAATAATATCTCGCAGGATGGGCAGAAGGACGGAATGGATGGTATATTATTGAAAATAACCAAAGGTGATGAAAAAATAAATCTTGAATATGCTGCTGCCAACAATGCACCGATACTTATAACTAATGGAGAAGTTCAGGAATTAAGTAAGGATAAAATGCCTATCGGTATCGGGATAAGAAAAGATTCTTTTCAAACGTTTTCCATTCAGGCAAAAAAGGGCGATATGTTGTATTTATATACGGATGGATTTGCAGATCAGTTTGGTGGCCCTAAGGGAAAAAAGTTCAAATACAAAGCACTTAATGAACTTTTACTATTAATATCAGAATTACAAGTGGAGGAGCAGAAGTTACGACTTAATCAAACTTTTGATGAATGGAAAGGTGAACTTGAGCAGGTTGATGATGTATGTATAATTGGAATACGAATATAGTATAGTATTAAATCTTTTTTAAAAAATCTCCGTCAATAATTAATAATTTCGTTCCATGTTCGGAGTAGGAGCGATGTGAACTTAATTCATCCGACACCACATAACTTTCTCCCTTTTTTAATTTTGTTTTTTCGCCGGTGCGCAATTCTGTGATAAAATCGCCTTCTAAACAATGTACCACATGTCCTTTTTCACACCAATGATCGGCTAAGTATCCCGGTAAGTATTCCACTATACGAATACGCAAGCCTGCAAACTGAATGATTTGCCAATAAGAAGTGCTCGTCTCACCTTTATGTTCGGTTTTAGGTATGGAAGTCCAGTCAATGGTAGTAAATGGAATGTTTTGCATTTTCAAATTTGTTTAGATTGAATTTACGAAATATTTTCATATCCACTTATTTCCTCGGACTGCTCCAATGAAAACCCGTTTTCCATCCGGTCCAAACCAATTTACGACGTTC
>CAYQDP010000339.1:0-3784 GCA_964416235.1 uncultured Flavobacteriaceae bacterium
TTTGGATCCGTGACGCCATGAAAAACAATTTAGTGGTTGGTTCACAGGCGCGGATTTTATATGCCGACAGTGAAGCGCGTGTAAGAATTGCCGAAGCGATGAATAAAGCTATTGCCGAAGGAAAAATTACAGCACCTGTTGTTTTAGGAAGAGACCATCACGATGTAAGCGGAACAGATTCTCCTTACAGGGAAACATCAAATATTTATGATGGTTCTAAATTTACGGCTGACATGGCTGTACAAAATTTTGTGGGCGACGGATTCAGGGGGGCAACCTGGATTAGTTTACATAATGGTGGTGGTGTTGGATGGGGAGAAGTAATTAATGGTGGATTTGGTTTAGTGTTAGATGGTAGCAGTGATGCTGACCGTAGGTTAAAGCAAATGTTGTTTTGGGATGTAAACAATGGTATTGCCAGAAGAAGCTGGGCGCGAAACAAAGAAGCTTTGTTTGCGATTAAGCGCGAAATGCAACGTACGCCGAATTTAAAGGTAACACTTCCTAATTTAGTAAACGATACGCTGCTTGACAGTTTGTTTTGATTAATTTATTCGAGTTTTAGATGAAAAATGTTTTAGTGTTTTTTTGCTTTATGTGTTTAATAAAAATGAACGCTCAAACTTCATACAAATATTTCGACGGGAACAACAACACGTTTATTATTAACGATTCGCTTGTGAAATATGTTCCTGTAAAAGCGAAGGAAAGTTCCAGTGGGGTTTATTCGGGAGGCAAAGCCAAACAGGTAAAAATTAATATAGAAAAGTTTCAGCGTTTAGAAAAGCTATTTGCTGAGGCTTTTGAAAAAGAAAGTGAAAAACAAATAATTCGCGAAATGATGAGTGGCGCACTAAGCGAATATTATACTAACAAACTGAAAAAGGAAGCAATACTAAAACCTAAATCGGAAATTAAAAAGAAAATTGAAGCTGAGCTTTCCGCGATACTCAGTCACTAAATTCTTATACCAATTAAACAAACGTCATCAACCTGTTCCAGGTTACCGCGCCATTTTTCAAAAGCTTGATGCAATATTTCCTTTTGTGCAGAAAGCGGTTGTTGCATGTTGGAAAGCAACAACTCGTTAAGCTGTTTATATTTAAATTTCTTTCCTTTCGGACCGCCAAACTGATCGGCATATCCGTCGGTATATAAATAAATCACATCCCCTTTTTGAACATCCAATTTTTGAACCGAAAAAGCATCGTCCCTTACTCCTTTTCCAATTGGCATTTTATCTGCCTTGTATTCTATAATTTCTTTTCCTCTAACTACCACCGGTGCGTTATGCGCTCCCGAAAATGTGAGTTCACGCGTTTTTAAATCCAGTCTCAATAGCACACCATCCATACCGTCTTGTCTACCCTCTTTCGAAATGTTTTTGATTAAGCGCTCACGTACATAATTTAAAATTTCATTTGTTTCTGTGATTTTCTTTTCAGTAATCGCCTCATTTAAAAATGAAATATTCAACAAACTCATAAACGCGCCGGGAACTCCATGTCCGGTACTATCACATACCGCTAAGAAAAAATAATTTTCTGTTTTCGTCGCCCAATAAAAATCGCCGCTTACAATATCCTTTGGTTGGAAGAGCACGAAATAATCTTTCAAATACTTCTCCAGGAAACTGTCGTTCGCCAAAAGCGTATATTGAATTCGTCTTGCATAATTAATGCTATCAACAATTTCCTTTTGCTTTTCTTCCACCAAATGTTTTTGATGTGTTACTTCTGCGGTACGCTCCTTTACTTTATCTTCCAAGCCATGTATTAATTCACTAATGGACGCTTGCATCTTTCTGAATCCATCCGCCAAAATCCCAATCTCATCATTCCCTCTAGCCTCCAAGTGAACATCAAAATTTCCTTTGGCCAATTCTTCTGCATCGTAAGTTAATTCTTTCAATGGCTTTGTTATTTGTCGCGATACAACGAATGATAATAAAATCAACAACACCAGAAGTCCAATAAATGCTTGAATGATATTATTACGCAATGCTCTTACGTGCATAAAAGCCTCTTCTTCATCAATTTCACTCATGATTACCCAATTCAAACCTAAAATGTTCAATGGCTTGAAGGCTGACAAAACAGATACCCCTCTATAATCATTAAATATTTTACTTCCCGTGTTTCCTTTTATAGCTTCTTCTGTACCAAAAGTTTTTACTTCTTGCAAACCCACGGTGTTGCCAAAAGCGTGAATACGATTTATGACTTTACTATCTGTTCCGATTTGTTGAAGCATTTTGAAATAATTCGTGCTGTCTTCAATTAAAAAGCGTGACTGATTTCTTAACGTAAAATCCTGTCCTACTAAATAAGTCTCTCCTGTTCTGCCCAAACCCATATCTGACCACTTACGGCCATTCGTCATAATGTCATCAATTTTCTCTATTGGCATTTGAAAAGCTATTACGCCGACCATTTTGTCGTTTTCGTAAACAGGACAAGCCATGAATGAAGCGTGAGCATTATATGATGGCAAATACGGTGCAAAGTCTACCAAACTTACGGCGTCTTTTTCTTTAGCATGGCGTACTTCACGGAAACAATTTCCAAGATTTGTGGTGCTGAATGGTCCGTCGGTTAAAGAAGTAGCGAAATCACTTTCCTTGTAAACAGTGTATACAACATTTCCGCTTTCATTATCGATAAGGAAAATATCGTAGAAGCCAAAGCGTTCACAAATACCTCTTAATACTTTATGATATTTTTTATGAAAAGTATTGTAAGAACAATTAAATGGCATGGAGTCGGCATTTTGCTTTTGCTCGGTAGGAAATGGGTTTTGAACCATAAAACCATGTTGTAATAAAACAGAAGCGTTGTTGTCTGAAAATAATTGCGTAGCCTTTAGTTTTACATCCAGATTATTATTCAGGCGTTTCAGCGTAACGGTATCCAAATAACTTAATACTTCCTTTTTATGCTGAGTTAATTGTTGATCATTAATGTTTAATTCCTCCGAAATGTTATTGTACGCCGACTTAAAATTTTGAGTAGCCTCTACAATCATTGGGTTATGAGACAGAGAAACCAATTGATTTTTTATTTGACTAAAATAATTGGTGATTTGCGTGGCTTTCATCTCGCGCACTGCTGTCAGGCGTTTAAATGATTCTTCTTCCAAAGATGTTTTGGCGCGGTAATAACTTATAATGCCAACCGTAAGCATTGACAAAAAAGCTATCGAAAAAAAAGTAAGGGTTAATTTAACGCCGATTTTCATACTCTAAAAAGCAATTTGAATATGCAGTAATTATTTGGATTAAGCAAGTATATAATGCCTTCTGTTACCAGTCACTGCTGCTTCCGCCACCGCCGGAGTCGCCACCACCGCCACCATCAAAACTCGATGAAGAATCGGAACTACTCCATGATGAGGATGAATCGTATGTGCTGCCGCTATAAGAACCGCCACTGGAAAAATTAATATTAGACGTGGCAATGAACATAAAAAACAAAATGATGGCTCCTACACAAGGAAATAAAGCTAAAATTACTGCAACCGTAATAAAGATTACTTTTGCCACATTGCCCATTTGTTTTTTCTTCTTCTGTTTCTTAGAAAGCTTCTTTGGTCGTAAAACATTTCTAATATAAAGAACCAGAAAAATAAAATTAAACGCATAGCCCAACACCCAGCTCATCCAGGCCGGCCACGCCTCTTCCGAATTCACTGCTGTCTCTTCAGGCGTATATTCGTGTTTACTATAGTAAATAAGTTGGTCAATAACTGCGTTGATTCCGGAGTAATAATCCTTTTATTTAAAATA
>CAYQDP010000340.1:0-3756 GCA_964416235.1 uncultured Flavobacteriaceae bacterium
AGCCTTCTCCAACGAAATGTTTGCCGTTCCCTACTTGTAAATTAAAGATTTTGTTGGGTGAGTACGATGCAGAGCCACTAAAATTAGAATAATTATAAGAATTACCCGAGCGATACGCCATGCCAAGTCCGGGAATTAATTTAGTGCTTTGCACGAAAGTATCGGTGAAAAAAGGATAAGTAACATTTCCGGCCAACCCTGTTCCTTCTAAAGTGAAATCATCATTGATATTAAGTTTTGCATGAAGTCCACCCGATAATTCATTTACATTTTTATTGGTTAGTACATCGTATCCGGCTTGTAAATCAACTACTGGAAGAATTTGAAAATTAAATTGATTTCGCTTTGAAGGCCCTTCATTTAGTGTTTTGCTTAAGAAGAAGTTTTTAATTAAGTAATGGCTATAACCAATACAGGAATCGTGAAACTGAGCGAGAGATGCTGCGAGATAAGGCTTAAAACTTGCATGAAATTCTTTGTCGGGATATTTTATGCTCCATTCGTCAATTACTTGTGAAGTTTCATGATTCAAAAAAATATTTCGCGCAATAGGATTGTATTGAGCAATGAAACTTTTGCAGAATAATATAACGACAAAGGTGATGCGTATTTTAAGAGCTAATCTCATCAGTTTTTTTTGATTTTGATTTAGCGTAGATAACCCACAAAATAAATATTCCGCTGCAAGCGAGAACTGCAACCAATGAAAGACTCGGATTCAAATAATAACTTAATAAAGACACACCAACCGTTACTATACTGAAAACATAAATAACAATAACTGTTTTAGCGTGAGAGTAACCGCAATCAATTAAACGATGATGAATGTGATTTCGGTCGGCCTCAAAAGGAGATTGCCCTTTAATTGTTCTAATCACAAATACACGAAGTGTATCTGTTAAAGGATAGACTAAAGCAGCAATTGCAAAAACTGAATTAGAAATGTGCACCCAAAAATTATCTAAACGACTAACCGGATACTCAATAAGCTTTGTGCTTAAAACATAAATAAACATTCCAATTATCAGAGAGCCTGAATCGCCCATGAATATTTTAGCCGGAGAAAAATTAAACACCAAAAACCCGAGCAAAGCCCCTGATAAGGCAAACGATAAAGACGCTAGTGTGTATTCATTGGCAAACACAAACCATGTTCCAAAGAACGTAGTTGCTAAAAATCCGATACCTGCCGCCAGTCCATCAACCCCGTCAATGAGGTTCATGGCGTTTACCACTACGATATATGTAAATAACGAAAGAAAAATGCTTCCCCACTCAGGAATTTTCTCTACAAAAAACACACCATGCAAGCCTGTGATCTTAATATCACCCATTAAAATCAGGATTAATCCAACTACTACGTGAGCAAATAATTTTTTTACGGGAGCTGTTCCTATAATGTCGTCTTTTACGCCAACAAAAAACAACACTAAGCTTGTTGCAATGATAATCTTAAATTCTTTTACGGCTTCATATATCTGACTGTAATCGTTCAAATCATCGATATTAAACCAAAGTGAGAAAGAGAAGAGTGTCGCCGCATAAATAATAATTCCTCCGATGGTAGGAATGGCGCGTTTATGAATTTTTCTGTCTTCAGAAGGCAAGTCAATCAAATTTTTAAGAATGGCAACCTTAATAAGTGCCGGGGTTGTATATAATACAACAACAAAAGCGGTTATGAAAACTAAAATTAAGAGTACCATTAAAAATCAAAATATGCGTTATACAAACTGGTTTTAAAACTCAAATAAACATATGCTGTTTTGTTCGAAGTTAAATTAAAGCCATAAAAACCCTGATCTCTATACATCAACCCTAAACTTATATTCGCATTATAAGAGGGATTAATAGTATATCCTAGTTTTAAATTTACAATATTATTATCATATAAAGCATAGTTGTTAAAGGTTACATATTGGTTGTGATATCTTAGATTAACAAAAAATCTTTTAATCTTTTGGTCAAGTACAAAAACAAATTCCTGTCCGTTACCGGGAGTAAATCCTAAATGCTGATTGTAGTGTGAGTAAGACTGATTGGCGGTATCTGTTGTTACGGGACTATTGTATGAGCCTTCGCTAACCGAATTAAATTCGGCTTGAAGTAATAAATTTTTAACCTTAAAGGCGTTGAAATATTTTAAACCAAACTGATAACCTATTCCGTTCCCAATGGAGTTATTGTTGCTTAGATCATCTGCCATTACCTGAGCGTAGGCATTTATACTGTTCGTAAGCTTAATGTTTAAATCTGCGCCTATAAGAATGTTGTTTTTATTATTTAATCCGTAATAGGCTAAATTGGTATAAATAATGGGATTGAAATATTGCCATTCAAAATGTTGTTTGTTGCGTTTATCCGGAACCTGCCAAATCATACCCTGGAAAAAACCAATATTTAACCATTTAGCAAGATTAGCGCTGAGGTATTGAAAGGACGCTGCTTTTTTCTGAAATAATGGCTCAGTGTTTGGAACTGTTTTATCACTGGCGGGAACAAGATTCATTAATGAAACATATAAGTTAGTGTATTGTAATCGTCCTTTGAAATATTGTTGTGTTATTCTCACAAAAGGATAATTAAATGCATTATCACTTAACAGGAGTGAACGATAGCCGTGCCCGATTTTTTGTTTGCCGTGCCCTGCTTGTATGTTTAAATTTTTAAATGGTTGGTAAGAGAAAAACCCGGAAGAAAACGAGTAGTCAAATCCGCGCGTATTAAACACCTTCCAACGACCTTGCCCGGGAACAACCTTCGCGTTCTTACTAAATGTTTCAACGTAAATTGGGAATACGGATTGATTTTCGGCAAACATTGTTTCAAAATAGAAATCTTTACCAACACTCCCTGCAGCAATTAATCCGCGCGTATTGGTGTACAATCTTCTGTTAATTGTGTCTTCAGTATCACGTCCCACTTCAAAGTTGAGTAAGGGGTCGACCGTAATATGATATTTTTTGTTTTTTGATTTGAATTGAAGAAGGTGATCGTAAAACACTTTATCTAGAAAACGATCGTCGGAGATGTACTTAAAAATTTTGTGACTATCGGCTACAAATTTGTATTTATCCGAAAAAAAAGGAATATAAGGCTGAATGGCACTGTGAATAGAAGAATCTTTTTTAGCCAGAACGGCTTCAGTTAAAAGTCCGTAATTAAAATCGTTGGGAAGGTTGTAAAATTGTGCGTTAAGCGATTTATTTATCGTGAAAATAAATGCGAGGTAAATTAGTTTTTTTATGGATGCATTTGGCTTCACCAAATAAATTTAAATTATTACCAAACCTTAACGCCTTCTTTTTTCTTAAAATCTTCGTATACGGCTTTAATACCTTCTTCTAACTCAATTTTATGTTTCCAACCTAAACTATGGAGATAGCTTACGTCCATTAATTTTCTTGGTGTACCGTCGGGTTTGGTAAGGTCGTGTTTGATTTCACCCTCGTATCCAACAATTTTTTTAATCAGAAGCGCTAAATCTTTAATGGTTAAATCAACACCCGTTCCAATGTTTACAAATTGATCACCGGAATAAGTGTTCATTAAAAACACACAAGCATCGGCCATGTCATCGGCATGTAGAAATTCCCGCATGGGTGTTCCGGTTCCCCACATTTCAACAAAAGGTTCTTTCTTTTCTTTCGCATCATGAAATTTGCGGATAAGCGCAGGAAGTACATGCGAATTATTTAAATTATAATTATCGTTGGGGCCATAAAGATTGGTTGGCATAACACTTATAAAATTTGT
>CAYQDP010000341.1:0-3733 GCA_964416235.1 uncultured Flavobacteriaceae bacterium
GCCTGAACCCGGTGTTGAATAAAATCCTGTTGCAGGTGCTAACATCACGGTTTGCTGATTGTAATTGAAATCTTCCAGTAACCACTGACAAAATTTATCTGCGTTATCAATAGGTAAACGCGCAATGCAATAAAAAGCGCCGCTTGGTTTTGGACAAAAAACTCCCGGAATTTTATTTAAAGTATCGATTACAAAATCGCGACGGGCAATATATTCCTTTTTTACGTCTTCGAAATAGGATGCGGGAGTATCAAGAGCCGCTTCAGCGCCGATTTGTCCGTATGATGGAGGACTTAATCTTGCTTGTGCAAATTTTAATGCTGCGGCCATTACTTCTTTGTTTTTGCTGATCATGGCGCCAATGCGTGCGCCGCAAGCGCTGTAACGTTTCGAAATAGAATCCAATAAAATCACATTGTTTTCAATGCCGCTTAAGTGCATAACCGAAACGTATTCTTTTCCGTCATAGCAAAACTCGCGGTACACCTCGTCGCTCAATAAAAACAAATCGTATTTTTTTACTAAATTTTTTAATGCTTCTAATTCGGCTTTTGTGTATAAGTATCCGGTTGGATTTCCCGGATTACAAATCATGATACCTTTAGTTTTTGGTGTAATTAATTTTTCGAATTCAGAAATGGGAGGTAAGGCAAATCCTGATTCGATACTGCTTTTAATAGGCTTCACAGTAACATTTGCTGCTACCGAAAACCCGTTATAGTTCGCATAAAAAGGTTCAGGAATAATAATTTCATCTCCCGGATTAAAGCAAGTCATCATGGCAATCGAAATTGCTTCCGAGCCACCATTGGTTATAATAACTTCATTTGAATCAATGTTGATGTTATAACTTTTGTAATAATTACAAAGTTTTTTACGGTAACTTTCATTACCTGCACTATGGCTATATTCTAAAACTTTAATATCTGTGTTTTTAATAGCTTTTAAAAACGAATCAGGAGTAGCAATATCCGGTTGTCCGATATTTAAGTGGTAGATTTTGAGGCCTTTTTTCTTCGCTGCTTCTGCAAATGGAACTAATTTACGAATGGGCGATGCCGGCATTCCGTGCGCTTTATGTGATATAACTGGCATGTGATATTGAAATTAAAAAAACAACAAATATAAGCATAATAAATGGGTGCCGAGAGCTTATAATTTTAGTTAATTGTTGAAATAATTTACCTAATACCCTCCTTAAAAGCGTATATTTGACGGTTGATTTTTTATGACCGAAGCACCCATTGCAGCCGAACCACGGCAGTTATATCCATACCAGGCAGAAGCCGTTGAAAATATTTTTGCACGTTTGCAGGATTTACCTCCTAACGCTAATCTATTATTTCAATTGCCTACAGGTGGTGGAAAAACCATTATCTTTTCAGAGATAGCACGACGATTTATTGAAAAATATAAACGTAAAGTATTAATCTTAACCCATCGGATTGAGTTAAGCCGTCAAACGGCTGATGTATTGAGTGATTTGGGTATCTCTAATAAAATCATCAACTCGGAAGTAAAGGATTTACCGCGTCAAAGCGACTACCAATGTTTTACGGCGTTAGTGGAAACATTAAATAATCGTTTACAAGAGAATGATCAATTTTTAGAAGATATTGGTTTGGTGGTTGTGGATGAGGCGCATAATAATTCATTTAGAAAGATATTCCATTATTTTAACGACATAAATATTTTAGGAGTTACAGCAACCCCTCTTAGCAGCAATAAAAAATTGCCGCTCTATCAAACCTACAGTGATTTAATCATCGGACAAAGCATTCCGAATTTAATTGAACAAGGGTATCTGTGTGAAGGTGTTACTTATTCATATGACGTGAATTTAAGTTCACTTCGTATTGGTAATAACGGTGAGTTTACTGTAGGTTCTCATGAATTGCTGTATACACAGGCTATCATGCAAAGCAAATTGTTGGAAGCTTATGAAGAGTTTGCAAAAGGAACAAAAACTTTAATCTTTAACGCAGGTATTTTAACCAGCCGTGCTGTTTATGAAACTTTCAAGAAAAAGGGATATCCTGTTCGTCATTTAGACAGTACATTCAGTGATCGTGAGCGCGCCGAAACTTTAGAATGGTTTAGAAACACACCGGATGGTGTTTTAAGCTCTGTGAGTATATTAACTACAGGTTTTGATGAGCCTGCTGTTGAAACCATTATGCTTAATCGTGCTACTAAATCCTTAACGCTTTATCACCAGATGATTGGTCGCGGTAGCCGTGTGTTGCCAAATAAAAAGCAATTTAAAATTCTTGATTTAGGAAATAATTCACGCCGTTTTAATTTATGGCAGTATCCTATTGATTGGAAACATGTTTTTGTTGCACCTCATTTATATCTCGAACACCGTTATAAGGATGAGTGGGATTATGAGTTAGAGAATGATTATGACATGCCTCCTGAAATTAAAGAGCGTTTCCTTAATTCATCTCAAGAATCTTTCATAGTTCGCGATCGTTACTTAAATTGTTTGCGTAAAGGCTTAAAGCCACAGGTTGTGATTGATGAATCTATTGATGATCATTTTGCACGAATAAAGGATAATGCATCCGAATTCGATGAAGCTTTTGAGTTGTTTAATTTGCTTACCGAAGAAATGAAATATCGCGTTAAGCAATTCGGAAAATGCATTAATGCTACTAATAATTATACCGATTGGCAGTATCAATCTTATTCAAGTAAGTTGCGCCGTCGTATCATGAATTTTTACGCCGAGTAAATGAGTCCATTTAAATTGTATAAAATAGCCGGTGTGTTAAGTATTGTATTCGGCGTTTTAGGTGCTGTTTGTTTGGTTAATATTCGCACCGTGCCCGCAGCCCTATTGCTTGCAGTTACAGGATTTATTTTTTCAGGCATTAATATTTTTATTGACGCTAAATATGAAATTCACAATCGCAAATTTCCGTTAGGTTATATCGGAATGATACTTAGTTCACTCCCTGTTTTATTTTTATTAGCGTTCATTTTTTTACGCCGCTGAAAACAGTCAACAAATATTTATCCCTTATAAAATTTAGTCATACGGTCTTTGCCTTGCCTTTTGCCATTATTGGTTTTTGCCTTGCAATTTATTCGGGTAAGGCAGTGTTTAGTTGGGAAAAATTAATTTTGGTTTTAATATGCATGGTTACAGCACGAAGTGCCGCTATGGCATTTAATCGTTATATCGACCGGCATTTTGATTCTAAAAATCCGCGCACTGCTATTCGTGAAATACCGGCAGGACAAATTAAAGCGAGTTCAGCATTAATTTTCACCATCATTAGTTCGGTGCTTTTTATGGTGAGTACATATTTTATCAATCCTCTTTGTTTTTATTTATCGCCGGTGGCATTGTTCGTTGTTCTGGGTTACAGCTACACTAAACGTTTCACCCCTTTGTGTCATTTAATTTTAGGCTTAGGTTTAAGTTTAGCGCCCATCGGAGCCTATTTGGCCTTAACGGAGCAATTTGATGTATTGCCAATACTTTTTTCGGTATTAGTGTTCTTTTGGGTTGGTGGATTTGATATCATTTTTGCGTTGCAGGACGTGGAGTTTGATCGTAGTCAGGGCTTAAAATCCATCCCTGTTTTAATGGGTAAAGCAAAGGCTTTGCATTTATCGGAAGCCATGCATGTTGTTTCGGCAGTTTTGGTGATTTTAGCCTACAATTTCGGTGATTTTTCCTGGCTTTATATCTGTGGTGCATTGGCGTTTATCGGCTTATTAA
>CAYQDP010000342.1:0-3722 GCA_964416235.1 uncultured Flavobacteriaceae bacterium
ATTTGATTATTTAATAGGTTTTGTCCTAATGAAATAAATTTGTTATAGATTTGCGTGTAATCCCTCTCAACAATTGCAATTTTATGCATTGTTTTTCCAGGAATAGGTTCACACTCGCCTTTGTACCAATCTAATAGTTTTGGTTGTGATATTTCATCAATACTATCATGAGAAAGCGGAACATTCACAATATCTTTTACAGGAGCAGGGAAATGATTTTTTGCCATTTCACTAAACACCTTAGCAATGTATTGGAAAATCTGCCAATCTGTTTTTGCTTCCCATACAGGTGCAACAGCAGCGCTCAAAGGATGAATAAATGAGTGCATATCTGTACTATTAATGTCTGCCTTTTCATACCAAGATGCTGTTGGTAAAACAATATCTGAATAAAGAGCCGTTGTGTCCATACGGAAGTTAATGTCTACTACCAAGTCCATTTTTCCTTTTGGTGCTTCTCTCCAAATCACTTCGTAAACCTCGTCCTTAGCAACCTCATCGGCAATTTTATTAGTATGCGTACCTAGGTAATGATCTAACATGTACTCATGACCTTTAGCACTCGACATTAAAGCATTACCGCGCCAAATAAACCAATTACGTGGGAAGTTAATTTCATTATCAGGATCCATTACAGAATATCCTAGTTCTTTCGACTTGAGTTGTTTTACAACATAATTTCTGATTTCATCATCATTACTTGCGCCGGTACTAATTGCATCTTTTGCAATTTGTAAATTGTTTTTACTGTATTGAGGATAGAATGGCATCCAACCGTTTCGAACCGACATGGCAATGAAATCAGCGGAGTGCATATTCCCTAATTTACTTCCTTGAGGAACTTTATTATACAGTGCTTGATTATTATCGTAGCGCCATTGGTCGGAATTAATGTAGTGCCAAATCGGTCCTTGCTGTAAGCGGTTAGCGCCCTGCCAGTCCTTTGCCGACATGATTGTTGACCATGAATCCATTGGTGCTAATTTTTCCTGACCAACGTAGTGATTCATACCGCCACCATTTACTCCATTACAGCCAGTGAGCATTTGGGTCATGATGGCTGAACGATACATTAAATTATTATGGAACCAGTGGCAAATAGCCGCTCCAACAATAACCATACATTTACCTTTTGTAATTTCAGCTGTGTTTCCCCACTCTCTTGCTAGTTGTAAAACTGTATCTCGACCTACGCCGGTAAATATTTCTTGCCAAGCCGGAGTATATGCGTGTTTTTCGTCGTTATAATCTTTTGGATATTCGCCCGATAAACCGCGACCAACACCATACTGACCCATCGTTAAATCATAAACAGTAGTTACCGGTATTTTTCCATTAACTGTATCAATGTATCTTACCGGAACACCACGTACTGCTTTTTTATCTAAACCAAATTCAGTAAACTCAACACTTAATACATCATCTTTTTTATCAATGAAAGTTAATGTTGGGTCGTAAGTGCCATTATCTTCCCCGTCTTCAAATTTCAAATTCCAGTTACCTGTCTTGTTTTTATCCCAACGTTGTCCCATCGAGCCCTTTGGCATAACAAGTTTTCCTGATGCGGCATCAACGTTCAAGAATTTCCAATCGCCATTTTCAACGTTTTGATATTTTGAGATTGTATTAGCGCGTACTAATTTTCCTGGTAAATATTTATCACCATCTTTTATTAATTCAACTATAAAAGGGCAATCCGTATAACGTTTTACATAATCCATAAAATATGGAACCTGACGGTCGACATGGAATTCTTTAAGAATAACATGAGTAACAGCCATCCAGAAAGCACCATCAGAACCGGCATGACACGGAATCCATTGATCGGCGTGTTTTGCAACCATACTAAAATCAGGAGACATTACAACTGTTTTAGTACCGTTATGTTTCGACTCAGAGAAAAAGTGAATGTCAGGTGTACGAGTCATACCAAGGTTTGCACCCATTGACACACAGAATTTAGAATTATACCAATCGGCACTCTCACATACGTCAGTTTGCTCACCCCAAATTTCTGGAAATGCTGTAGGAAGGTCGCAATACCAATCGTAGAAACTTAAGTTAACGCCCCCAATTAATTGCAGGTAACGAGCACCTGAAGCATAACTTAACATCGACATGGCAGGAATTGGCGAGAAACCAATTACACGGTCTGGACCATATTTCTTAATAGTATAAAGATTAGCGGCTGCAATTAATTCAACAACCTCATCCCATTTAGCTCTTCTGAAACCTCCTTTACCTCTTGCTTTTTGATAACGCTTTCTTTTTTCAGGATTATTCTGAAGGCTTTCCCATGCGGTATAGGCATCACCGCATTTTTGTTTCTCTTCTTTAAATAAATCTAATAAAGCTCCACGAATTAATGGATACTTAACGCGAATTGGGCTGTATAAATACCATGAGTAAGAGATACCACGTTGACAGCCGCGAGGCTCATATGGTGGTAAAGTTTCCTCTAACAAAGGATAATCTAATGCTTGTGTTTCCCAAACAACAATTCCGTCTTTAACGTATACTTGCCAAGAACAACCGCCGGTACAGTTAACACCATGCGTGCTCCTTACAACTTTATCGTGTTGCCAACGGTTTCTGTAAAACTCTTCCCATTTACGGGTTTTCGGAGAAATTATATCTTCAATCCAGCTCATAATTTTAAGGATTTAGTTAGTTAATAGTTTTAATTTGACGTCCGTGATAATCGCCTTTTACTGATTTGATTTTTCTTTTATTCCATACAAGAAGTATTAAACCGAATAAAATCATAAATCCAATCAGTCCGCCGATTAATAATGGGTTCATCCCTGCAGTTTGTGGTGCTTGAGGATTATCTGCGTCTTGAAGAAATGCAGATAAAGCCTTTATCTCATCTTGCGTTAATGGATTATTTTTAAACGCCTGAGTCATGGCAGGAAATGGTGGCGAAGAAAGCAATCCGCTAATTCCCGCATCACCGCCTAATCGGGCATAGCAATTCGTTAAATCCTTTGCAAGCACGCCACCTGCAATCATATCTTTATAATTAACGTTATGGCATGAGATACAAGAAGCACCTCCGTTTTTGAAGGCGGTATTTCCTTCAAAATACAATCTTCCCTTTAAAATAAGGTCAGCCAAGTTAGCGGTGTCCTTAGTTTCAGTTTGGCTAGGTGCAGCCTCAGCAACCGGCGCTGATACTGCTCCACCACTCTGCTCAGCAACATATGCAATAACTGACTTAATAGCATCATCACTCAAATTTTGGTCTGGCATAATCATTCCTCCATACTCGTCGAAAATTGCTTTTGCATCCGCATCACCACTTTTAATAAATGCTTGTGAACTTTTGACAAATTTCAAAATCCACTCTTCACTTCTTCGTTTATTCACATCCTTCAAATCCGGACCAACAAGTTTGCCCTTACCTATTGAGTGACAAACGCCGCAAGATTGTTTAAACGTTGCTTCACCGTTTTGCGCCGCTAACGGTAATTGTACGGTAGCAACAAATAAACTAAAAATGCTTATAGTTTTTATTATTGACTTTACTTTCATAAACATGTTTTTTAGTTTTTAATCTGATAAATTCCGATACAAATATGACTAAGGTTTACTTATTTAAATATGATTCTAATCATTTTTTCAAACTATTATCCATACGATTCGACAGTTCCGTAATTCTTTGTCTATCCACTATACGTATTCTTTTTCCCTTTAATTCAATTATGGCTTCTTTTGCAAAT
>CAYQDP010000343.1:0-3722 GCA_964416235.1 uncultured Flavobacteriaceae bacterium
CAATTCCTAATTCTTGAGATAACTGGGTTGCTAGTTTACCGCCTCCGTGAACCAGAATCTTTGCACCTTTTAATTTGGAAAAATCACTTAGAAATTTATTTAAGGATTTCTGATCGTCAATAACATTCCCGCCAATTTTTACTATTGTCAATGTTTTCATGCTTCTTCCAATTCAAGTTGTTCAATTGATTTACATTCTGATGCAGGTAGTTTACTTAGAATGTTCTTTAAAACCACTTGTGCTGCTACCACTCTGTTTGAAGCTTGTTGCTGAATTAAACTATGAGGATGCTCAATCAATTTGCTGCTTAATTCAACATCTCTTCTAACCGGTAAACAATGCATGATTCTTGCATTATTAGTGATTTTATATTTTTCTAAATCCAACATCCAATTGCCTTTAACTTCAGGCATAGTGCCGTAATTGGTAAACGATGACCAGTTTTTTACATAAACAAAGTCTGCGTTTTTAAGAGCTTCTTCATGATTATATTCTATTGTGGCACCCTTAGTATAATCATCACATAATTCATAACCTTCCGGATGCGTAATAGTAAAATCTACATCTAATTTTGTCATCCATTCTGCGAAGGAATTAGGTACTGCTTGTGGTAATGCCTTTATGTGTGGTGCCCATGTTAAAACAACTTTCGGCTTGTGTTTCTGTTTCCAATTTTCTTTAATGGTGATTGCATCTGCCAAACTTTGTAAAGGATGGAGTGTTGCCGACTCCAAACTTATGACCGGTACATTGCAGTATTTCATCAATTGCACCAATAGTTTTTCACTGTAATCCAATTTTTGGTCGGTTAAAGAAGGGAAGGCCCGCATGCCAATAATATCACAGTAAGAACCTAATACAGCTGCCGCATCTTTGATGTGCTCAACTGTATTTCCATTCATCACCACATTATCGTTCCATTCAATAGCCCAACTTTCTTTATCGAGATTCATAACCATCACTTCCATGCCTAGCATCCGTGCCGCTTTTTGTGTACTTAGTCTGGTTCTTAAACTTGGGTTAAGAAAAATTAAACCTAAGGTTTTGTTTTTTCCTAAGCCAGAATAGGCGTAGGATGTTTTCTTAAGTTGAATAGCATCCTCAATGAGTGCATTGGGGTTTGCTACGTCGTATATGGTAGTAAAGTGTTTCATGGGTGTTTAATGTTCGATGTTTTATGTTTGTTGTTTCTTGATTGATTAGTTCTTATGATTTTAGGAATATATTAGCGTTTTCTATGCTCTTAACTAAAGCCTTATTGAATAATTCGATTTCTTTCTCATTTATGGTTAAAGCAGGAAGTAAACGAATCACATTTTTATTTGATGCTGTGCCTACTAAAAGGTGATGCTCAGATGTTAAATTGTTTTTTAGTTCGCTGATTGGAAATTCAAATTCCAATCCTATCATTAATCCTTTTCCTCTTACTTCTTTTATGCCGTCAATCTGTTTTAACTCGTTCATCCATTTTTCTCCTGTTGCATTTGCCTTCTCAATTAGTTGTTCGTCCTTTATAACGTCTAGAACGGCGATGGCTGCTGCGCAGGCCAAATGATTACCTCCAAAGGTTGTACCCAATAAGCCGTATTTAGCCTTGAATTTTGGATGAATGAGTACACCGGCAATAGGAAAACCATTACCCATACCTTTGGCTACTGTTATTAAATCGGGTTTTACATCGGCATGCTGATGTGCAAAAAACTTTCCTGTTCTGCCATAACCGGATTGAACTTCATCAGCAATAAAAACTGCATCAAACTCTTTGCATTTTTGTTCAATCAGTTGTAAGAATGAGTTTTCAGGAATTTGAATGCCGGCTACACCCTGAATGCCTTCAATTATTACAGCACAAACGCTTTCATCCATCGCTTCCACAAAAGCGTCTTCGTTATTTAATTCTACAAAAATTACTTCGTGTGAATTAATGTTCGCCTGAATACTTGTGTCGTTGGTCGCAGCCACAGCAAGGGAAGTTCTGCCATGAAAACTTTTACTGAAGGCAATTACTTTTTTTCTGCCATTGTAGAATGACGCCAACTTTAACGCGTTTTCATTGGCTTCGGCTCCTGAGTTGCATAAAAACAAATTGTAATCGGTATAGCTGCTTAACTCTCCAAGTTTTTGAGCTAATTCTTCCTGCAATGGATTTATAACCGAATTGGAATAAAAAGCGATGTTTTGTAATTGTTCAGTTATTTTCTGAACGTAATGCGGGTGACTGTGCCCAATGGAGATAACTGCATGCCCGCCGTACAAATCCAAGTATTTCTCGCTGTTAGTGTCCCACAACCACGAACCTTTTGCTTTTACAGGTGTGATATTTTGAAGTGGGTATACATTAAATGGTTTCATGTTTTTCTGTTTTAAAAATTAAAATGCAGATGGTTTAAGTTTTAATCCGTGTTTTTCATTTAGTCCAAACATCAGATTCATATTCTGAATGGCTTGTCCGGCGGCGCCTTTCAATAAATTGTCGATTGCCGATACAATGATGAGTTGATCTTTTTCCTTATGAAGTGAAACAAAGCAGTTATTAGTGTTTACCACTTGTTTCACATCCACCTCAAATGGAACAATTCTAGTGAAGCTTGCGTTTTCATAATATTCTTTATACCAATTCATGCATTGCTCTAAGGATTCATTACTTTTTACATAGGTCACCGAATAAATCCCTCTGGTAAAAGCACCTCTTTGAGGAACAAAGTACAACTGATCGTTATAATCATTCTGCAATTGTGCTAATGATTCTTTTATTTCAGTTTCATGCTGATGAATCAAAGTTTTATAGGCGCTGTGGTTATTGCTCCTCCAACTAAAGTGATTGGTTGCGGATAAATTTTGTCCTGCGCCTGTCGAACCAGTTGTAGCAGTAACATGGATTTCGGAATGCAATTGGTTATACGCCGCTAAGGGAAGTAATGCTAATTGTATACACGTAGCAAAACAACCGGGATTAGCTACATAGTTGGCTTTTTCAATTTTTGATTTGTTGAGTTCAGGTAAACCATACACAAAATATTTATTTTGAATAGAGTTTGAGTTTTTGTGTCTGAAATCATGACTCAGATCAATTACTTTTGTATTATCAGGAAAAGCGTGATGTGATAGAAATTGTTTGGCCTCCCCATGTCCTTTACAAAGAAAAATAACATCAATAGTATTATCCCAGTCTTTGATGAATTTTAAATCCGTTTCACCATAACAGTCCTGATGGGTTTGGTACACAAATTTGCCTGCCTGACTTTCACTTTGTACAAATGAAAGTTCCACGTCAGGATGATTTAGTAGTAATCTGATTACTTCTCCGCCGGTATAGCCGGCTCCTCCAATAATACCTGCTTTAATCATTTTTGTCGAGTATTAATTGGTTTTGTAATTGATTTACCTTGTAATAAATAGCAGTTTGGTTGCCGAATATTTTCGTGAATCCTTTTACATCATCGCCGGTAAAAGATTTATTCATCTCGCCGTAAGCACCAAAGGCATCATTCATTAAATCGTGTTCAGACTGGATTCCGTCAATAACAAATCTGTATGGCATTAAGGTGATGAATACTTCGCCGGTAACATTTTGCTGAGTGTTTTCAAAAAATGCTTCCATGTCTCTCATGGCCGGATCGAGGTACTGACCTTCGTGCAACCAATTACCATACCATAGTGCTAACTGATCTTTCCAATACAATTGCCATTTGGTAAGTACGTGTTTTTCCAAGGCATGGTG
>CAYQDP010000344.1:0-3718 GCA_964416235.1 uncultured Flavobacteriaceae bacterium
ACTTAGAAAGCGTGGATGTTGTTTCAAAAAGTATTGAAGAATATCAAATTGAAAAGAACGAACGTTTAGCTCAAATCCGTGATTTGGAAGATTCATTAAATCAGTTCCAGATTAGCAATAACGAAGAAAAAGTTTTAGCTGCCGATAAATACGGTAAGCAATTAGGAGAATTAAAGGAAGAGGTTAAAGTATTAGCTTACTCTTTAGAACTAGCCGAGAAACGCGAACAAAAACTAATTGAAGAATTAGAAGAGTGGAAACAAAGAGCAGGTGTCGAAATCGAAACTTCATTAAGCGGCAACCGTCAGAAATTAAATTTAATTGAAGAAGAATTATCTATTCTGAACAAAAAGAAAAATAATCTCCTCAATGATTTTAATGTGCAAATCGAACGTTTGCGTGTTTACAATGAAGAACGTATTGCCGAATTAAAAGAGCGTCAGGAAACTGAAATTTCTGAATTGGAAGTTGAGAAGAAAAATCAGGTAAAAGAATTTGAAGAGAAGGAAGAACAACTCTCTAAAGAAAAGGAAAGCAATTTCAAATCGAAGGGTGTTGATAGTAAACAATTAAAGCAAGTTGAAGGACGTATCAAAGAAATTCAGGAAGAGTTAAAGGAAATTGAGCAATATGCTCAGATAGTAAGCGATTATTTAAAAGATAAGCGTGAAACTTTCGATAAATTACCGGATTACATTCAGAAAAAAGAAGAGTTCGTAAAAACTGCCAATGATTTAACGACTCAATTGGAAGAAGCAACACGTAAGTTTAACATTAAACGTATGGAGTTGAATAAGCAAAAACGTGCTTTTGATGAGGAGTTAATAGAGTTCAATAACGGTATTAATTTTTATAGCAACAACTTTCGTGAAACGCCGGTGTATGGTAAATACGCTGAAATAATTGAGCGTGCCGAACCGAAGCGCACTAATTACAACATCATGGATTTATGTACGCAGTTGTTAAAGAATGATTCTCATTTTAATGAAGAATACGGAGCTTTCCAACGTTATGTTAATGAATATGCAGGTAAATTTAGAATTGATAATCACTTTAATTTTGTAATTCGTAACGATGCAACTCAAGCCGAATACGAGCGCTTTGCTCAAAACTTACGCTCTTTCTTAAATGAAAATAAAATTGAATTGTCAATAGCGGAAACTGCGACTCAAATTGGTTTAGTAACGGACAGTATTGCAAGTAAGGTTAAGGAATTAAGCGGACAACAAGATAAGATCTCTCATATTATCAGCTTAATTGCTGAAGACTTTAAGAAAGCGGAGTTCGAAGAAAGCAAGTTGATTGAATTTATTAAAATCAAGATTGAAGAATCCGATAACAAAGTTTATAAGCTATTAAAGAAAATCGAAGAGTTCCGTGAGGAGCATGGCTTGATTTACAATGAAGGATTATTCAACACCGATTTTGCTACCGGACAAAAACGTGAAATCAGTACACGTGCAGTACGTTTGTTAGAGCAATTACGCAGCTCTATTAAAGAACAAGATCAGGAAGAAATCCGATTACAGGATTTATTTGAATTGAAGTTCAATATTAAAGAAGGTATGAACGAAACCGGCTGGACGCATAAAATCGACAGTATTGGAAGTACCGGAACCGATATCCTTGTAAAAGCGATTATCTATATTACTTTATTACACGTATTCATTAAAGAATCTTCACATAGAAGCAGTAAGGACTTTAAAGTACATTGTATCATCGACGAGGTAGGACAGATTTCAGCACACTATTTACGTGAGTTATTGAAGTTCGCTAAGAATAGAAATATTATGATGATTAATGGTTTACCAAATAAGAGTGGTTTGGAAAGTCATTACCGTTATACTTATCAGTTCCGTAAAGAAGATAATGGAAACGTACGTATCTTCCCAAGTATCGTTACTGAAGTAGAAGCTTAATTTTTATAAAATCTTTATGCAAGAAGGAGATATTTTTATATCTCCTT
The DNA here is from genome assembly GCA_964416235.1 of uncultured Flavobacteriaceae bacterium. Taxonomy (GTDB): domain Bacteria; phylum Bacteroidota; class Bacteroidia; order B-17B0; family Aurantibacillaceae; genus JAHEYG01. The sequence continues at coordinate 1,967 of CAYQDP010000344.1, forward strand.
CAATTACATTACAGTAAATTTGTAGTGTAATTGAATACATTGTTTCCTTTCAAAACAAATAAAGTCAAGCAGTTTCTAATAGCATTAGGCATAATTTTATTAGTAGCAGTAGTCTGTTTTCTTTTATCTGAAATTATTGGTTATAAAGTAACAGCTTTAATTCTTTTGATGAGCGTTTCCTTATTAGCCTTATTTCTTGATGTATGGCCGGTATTATTAACCTCAGTAATTAGCGCCTTAATTTGGAATTACTTTTTTATTCCACCAAGATTTACACTTTACATTAATAATACTGAAGATGCATTACTTTTTTCAATGTACTTTATAATTGCCATGCTACATGCGGTTTTAACTTCAAAAATCCGACAGTTTGAGAGGATTGCGAGGGAGAAAGAAGAGAAAGCTAATTCTATTAAATTATACAACACAGTTCTTAATTCACTTTCACATGAACTAAGAACACCAATTTCAGCGATTATTGGTTCTGCTGATAATTTACTGAGTAATTCTTCGAAAATTGCAGAGGAAGACCGAAGAAAAATATTTCTGGAGATCTTTTCAGCCGGATATCGACTTAATACACAAGTTGAAAATTTATTAAATATGTCTAGATTAGAGTCGGGCGTCATTAAACCTAAACGGGATTGGCAAGATATAAATGAGTTGATATACTCTGTTGTTAATCAGTTTGACGATAATCTGAAAGGCAAAACAATCAGCGTTAACATAAAAGATGAAATTCCATTAGTTAAAATTGACCTTGGACTCATGCAGCAAGTTCTATATAATTTGATAAATAATGCCGTTTTATATACTAAAGAAGGCGCTTCAATATCCGTTGAAGCGCAATGTAAAAACAGAATACTTGAAGTACTAATTAAAGACAATGGTGGTGGATTTCCTGCTGATGAAATTGATTCTGTCTTTGATAAATTTTATAGATTAAAAAACTCCAAACCCGGAGGTGTTGGACTAGGATTATCCATTGTTAAAGGTTTATTAGAGATTTGTGGTGGTAGCATTATTTTATTTAATAATTCTATTGGCGGTGCTACGTTTAAAATAAATCTGCCGGTAGAAACAACATTACTGAATGAATAACGCGGAAATATTAATAATTGATGATGAAATACAAATCAGGCGACTTTTAAGAATTACTCTTGAAAGTAATGATTTTATAGTGCGTGAAGCTGAATCAGCTAAACAAGGCCTTGTTATGGCAGCGAATCATCCACCGGCATTAATACTATTGGATTTAGGATTACCGGATAAGAATGGCCAAATGGTATTAAAAGAACTTAGAGAATGGTATAAAAAGCCTATTCTTATTTTGTCGGTTCAAAGCGACGAATTAGGTATTGTAACCGCATTAGATAATGGTGCGAATGATTATTTAATTAAACCATTTAGAACCGGAGAGTTGTTGGCAAGAATACGGTCAGCTATCCGAAGTTCACAAAACGAATTAAATATTCCTGTTTTAGAATACGGTGAGCTTAAAATCGATCTTTCAGCCAGATCTGTTAAGAAGAATGATGTGATAATAAAATTAACCTCTACTGAATATGAGTTATTGGCAACACTCGTTAACAATGAGGGAAAAGTATTAACACATCAATTACTTTTGAAGCAAACATGGGGCCCCAGTTTTATTAATGAATCTCAATATTTAAGAGTGTATATTGGACAATTACGAAAGAAGCTTGAGGATAATCCCAATAAGCCAAAATTTATTTTAACTGAATCAGGAGT
>CAYQDP010000345.1:0-3698 GCA_964416235.1 uncultured Flavobacteriaceae bacterium
GTAAGTTTAATTCTATTACGCTTACGTCGTCGATGTAGTATTCGCATGAACCGCCTGGATTAGTTAGAATGGTGTAATTAGTTGAAGCGAATGTTCTAAAATTACCAATGGTTAAATGGCTTTCTGTGCCATTTGCTACAAAAGTTCCCTGTACCTTCATCCAATTTAGTGTATCCATCATAAATACTCCTGGAGGGCTTTTTATTTGCGGATTGGCTATAGCTTCTTTCATTGGAGCAACGCTTTGTATTGAACCATTATCAAAATAAGCACTCAATTCGTCTATTGCTGTTATCCATCTATTAGATAAACTAGCGTAGAATGTAACACAATATGCCTTGCCGTTAGTTAAAGTTGTTGTGAGTGGAACTTGGGCATATGAACGCCACGAAACGGATGGTGAAGAAAGTTTGAAAAATACGACATACAAATACCCTTTACCTGTCCTCGGATATTGAAAAGTAACGCTTGCTGTGCTAATATTTTTTGGCACACCTATACTTGGGTTAGGATTAAAACATTCATTGCACAAAATATTACCGTAACCTCCACCATTCTTCAGAGTATCCCAAGGAGTTGCTAATTTTGCAGGCATATATAACCAATTAGAAGGGTTTTGAAAATCTGAAACACAGCTATCCAGCTGTTCAAAACTCGGATTTGGCACTAAATTCACCTGTGATTTAATAGAAAAAGAAAATAGTATCAGCAGCAAAAGCATAATACTTTTACCTGTAATTAATTTAATTATTCGCTTTTTTTGGTTCATTATTTAGATAGCACCAAGTTAGCGTGATTAGTTAATCCACACTCATTATATTACTTCTTCTTCTCCACTTCTTTTGCCTTCTTCTTAAAGTATTTTCTTAAGAGAATATTATGCTTTAAGGCTTCCATGTTTTCGTTGAAGTTGCCTGTGCCGCTGTCTAAATTTTTCATGGCAGATTTTAAATCCTTCACAAACATGGTATCCATAATCAACATACCTAAGGTGCCTTCGTTGGTGTTTATTTTCTTCGATACATTTCCTAAATCCCCTGTTATCACAGCGAGATTGTCGCCTGCCATGTTTAATTTAACCATGGTATGGTCGAGGCGGGTGGAGAGTGTAGTGTCTGTAATTAAGGTTCCAATTAATCCTTTACCGCCTTTCATCTCTTTAGTTAAGTAATGTAAATCGCCAATTACTACCGCGGCATTGTTGCCTGCCATTTTAATATTCACCACCGCTTGCTTAATGTTTTCAGCAACAACTGTGTCCATTAATAAACTCCAAAGCGTATTCCGGCTGTTGATTTTATGCGCAATGGTTTTTAAATCGGTGGTAATGTTTTTGATATTATCGTTGGTGGTGCTTAACGTACGAATCATCTCATCTGTTTCAATGGGTCTTAATGTTTTTAATTCATCGCCCTCTTCAATGCTCGGAGCGGTACTGCCATCTTTAGCGGCATTAATGTTAACGAGTTTATTTCCCATTAAACCATCTGTACCAACTGTTGCTACCGAATTCTTTTTAATGTATTGCTTTACTTTATCTTGTATCAGCATCACCACACGCACCGATGAATCCGAAATTATTTCTACACTTTCTACGGTGCCTACATTAATTCCGGAGAAACGCACATTGTTGCCGGCCATTAAACCATTCACATTGTAGAAATCGGCGGTGATGGTAAATGTATTGCTAAATAAATTTCTCTTGGCGCCAATCATGTAGAGTACAATAATTAAAAATACCGTACCGGCCAATACAAAGGCGCCTAATTTTAAATTTCTTCCTGTTTCGTTTGCCATGTTACTCAAAAAATAATTTTATTTTCGGATCAGTAGAAGCTTTCATTTCATTGAAAGTTCCTTCCGCGTAATTTTTTCCTTCTATCAGCATCACTAAACTATCCGCCGCGATTTTTACGCAGTTTAAGTCGTGTGAAATAATGATAGAAGTTGTATTGTATTTCTTTTGCACTTCCACCATTAAATGACTGATTTCTCTTCCTGTAATCGGATCTAATCCCGTCGTTGGTTCGTCGTACAAAATAATTTCCGGTTTCAAAATTAATGTGCGCGCAATGGCAATACGTTTACGCATCCCACCCGATAATTCGGAAGGCATCATGTCAACGGTATGGCCAAGTCCAACTGCCTCTAATGCTTCCATCACCAAATCATTTACATTGCGCGTTTCTTTTTTCATCCAGTGACGACGTAAAGGAAATTCTAAATTTTCTCTTACGGTCATGGAATCGTACAAAGCATTACTCTGAAATAAAAATCCAACTTTTACGCGTAGTTTATCTAAGTCTTCGTTATTTAATTTCGGAACTTCTTGTCCTAATACATTAATACTTCCCGAATCAGGAGGCATTAATCCGATGATGCATTTAATTAAAACCGATTTTCCGGAACCTGATTTTCCTAATACACCAATGCTTTTTCCTTTCGGAATGTTTAAGCTGAAATCATTCAATACCTTATTGCTTCCAAAACCTTTGTAAAGGTTACGTATGCTCATTACGTAATCGCCTGAGAGAGTTGCTGTGCTATGTTGTATTTCTTCTTTCAGCATTACGTTAATCCTAATAAGTCGGCAATTTGTACGGCAATTAAATCTAATACAAACACGAGTAAGGAAGCAATTACTACGGCAGAGTTCGCTGAGCGTCCAACGCCTTCAGTTCCTTTACTGGTGGTGTAGCCTTTGTAGCATCCGATAATTCCAATGGCTAAGCCAAAGAAAAATGTTTTTACTACAGCGGGAATTAAATCGGTATACGCGTTTGTTTCAAAAACCTGATTCCAGAATAATTGCCAGCTCACCACGCCATGTATGTTGCAACCCAAATAGGCTCCGTATAAAGAAATAGCATCTGCCAACACGCCTAAAATCGGAATCATTAAGATAGCAGCGAATACACGGGTTACAACTAAATATTTAAAAGGATTGGTGCCGGATACTTCCATGGCATCAATTTGTTCGGTTACGCGCATCGAACCTAATTCTGCGCCCATTCCCGAACCGATTTTACCGGCACAAATGAGCGCGGTAATTACAGGAGCAATTTCACGAATGAGGGATACGGATACCATTTTGGGTAACCAGGCTTCTGCACCAAATTCAACTAAGGTAGGACGAGATTGCATGGTAATTACCAAACCCATGATGAAGGCGGTAATGCCAACTAAGCCTAATGATTTATACCCGATAAAATAACACTGTTTTAAAAATTCAGCGAATTCATAACGCGGCCTGAAACATTCTTTAAAAAAACGACCGGTGAATGCAGAAATATTTCCGGCTTCATTTAAAAAATCATTGAATGCTTTGTTTTTAATCATTGCTACGAAGATCTGATTTAGGTTAATTTTCATAACCTATTCCTATCAGTAATATTACTGATAAAAATCAGATTTCAGAAGAGAAATCCCCAAAAATGCGCCTAAACTATTGTTTTAATAGCTTGAAAGTTTGACTTTTTTGTCCGGCACTTAATTTTAGAGTGTAAACGCCTTGCTGAAGCTGGCTTGTATTAATCGAAAGTTTGTTATCGGCCGTTTTACCACGAAGCATATATTTTAATACTTCGCGTCCGGTTACATCAAACACTTCCGCTATAATTTCCGTATTCTCTAATCCGCTTACATCAATCTGTAGTGTGTTGGTGAAAGGATTCGGAAATACAGATACATTCAATACA
>CAYQDP010000346.1:0-3686 GCA_964416235.1 uncultured Flavobacteriaceae bacterium
GTAATAGTAGAGAATTTAAAGGTTGTGGAATCTCTGTCCATATAATTTAAAGGTAGGGTATACAATTCATCCTTATCAGTGTAAAAATTAGGAACAGGAAATCCTGAAAATGTAATTCCCAATCCGTCAACGTAAAATGATGTGCTGTTCTTTTTATAGAAATTGTATAGATTCTTTAAAGTAATTATTCCTAACGGAATTGAATCCGCAATTTTCTCACCATAACCAGTACCAAAAAAGAAATATGGTGTTGCTGAAGCCGGAACAAAATTTCTCATTGATTGACCTGTTACTTTTAACGAATCGAAGTACCAAGTAAAATTGGCGCCTGTTGATGAGTAACTGGTAATAGCCGGATTTGTTAACATAGCAACTGAAGCACTTGAATAACGGGCCGTATCGCCACTAACGGGCATGTTGGTACCGGTAATTGTTATTTGCGCGTTTATTTGAAGAGCTAAGAGCAATAAAAACGAAAGTAGTGTTCTTTTCATGGAATTAAAATTTTAATAAATATACTAAATTTAATCAATAACCCGTTTTGTATTAGTAATTTAGAGCTTAAATGCCGCTTAAGTTGTTTAGATACCTGATTGTAAGCTGCCTGATATTTTTATCGGCTAGCGGCATGGCTCAAAACATAAGTCTGAAATTGATAAATACAGATTCAGTTAAGATTTTCAAGTACGTGAAATACAAAAACTCCATTAAAAATGATAAAGAAGTATCTAAAGAACTCAGCTCGATTTTATTTGACTTAAGGAAAGAAGGTCATTTAACTGCCAATATAGATTCGATAAAAAATGATTCCTTATTGCGCATAGCCTATTTAAGCATTGGTGCTAAATACAAATGGGCCCGACTCAAAAAAGGAAATGCTGAAATGGATGTCCTATCAAAATTGGGTTACAGCGAAAAAATATACACAGGCAAAACCTTTAATTATTCGCAAACCGCTCGCTTTATTGAAAAAACAATTAGCCATTATGAAAACAACGGCTATCCTTTTGTTGCCATGCAGCTTGATAGCATTACTATAGACGGTAACACCATTTCAGCAGTGATCAATCTGAATAAAAACAAACTTATTAAACTAGACAGTGTTTTAATTGAAGGAGATGCCAAAATAAACAAAACTTTTCTCTATCGTTATCTCAATATTAAACCTAACATGCCTTATAATGAAGAGGCTTTCAGAAGCATTTCGAAAAAAATCAGACAACTTCCTTTTCTGAGTGAAGCGAAATCTCAAGTTATCCGTATCACAGAAAAACACAACAAACTTTATCTCTTCCTAAATAAAAAAAACGCCTCACAGTTTGATGGGATTATCGGTATACTTCCGGATAACACCGGAAAAACTGTATTTACGGGCGACGTAAAAATAAAACTCGTGAATACAATTTTCAGAGGGGGGGAAACTTTTGATTTGAATTGGAGACGACTGCAAACACAAACGCAGGATTTTAAAGCGCGGGTAATTTATCCCTACCTTTTAGGTTCACCAATTGGAACGGACTACGCCATTAAAATTTACAAGAAAGACACTTCGTTTATTGATGTAAACAACAACATTGGTTTGCAATATTACTTCAGCGGATTAAATAACATTAAAGTTTTTTACAAGCAACGTAATGCTAATCTTCTTTCAGCAAACGGACTCGCGTTTACGACTGTTTTACCTGATTACGCCGACATCACTACTTCATCGTACGGTGTTGGATTTACATTTGAAAAAAGTGATTATAAATTTAATCCTCATCAAGGTTTATTCGTCAATTTCACCGCTCAAACCGGAAATAAAACCATAAAGAAAAATCCAAAAATAAATGATGCCGTCTACACAAATCTTCAGCTAAAATCTACGCAATATCAAAGCGAGGGAGAAATACATGGCTTCATTAGAATTAAAGGTAATAGTGTTTTACATTTAGCTTCTCAATACGGAACGATATTCGGAGACGCTACTGTTTTTAAAAACGAATTATTCAGGATTGGCGGATTAAGAACTTTAAGAGGTTTTGATGAAGAAAGTATTTTTGCTTCTACTTACGTTATACCAACCATTGAATACCGCTTTCTGTTTAATCAAAACTCAAATATTCTTCTATTTGCAGAAGGCGCCTGGTATGAAAACAACAGTTCGGGTTTTTATACTAATGATATGCCGTATAGCATTGGTGCCGGAATAAACTTTGATACTAAAGCAGGCATCTTCTCTTTAAATTACGCGCTTGGCAGTCAGCAGGGCAACCCTATCGATATCAGAGCAGGAAAAATACACTTTGGATTAACTGCCTTGTTTTAGGGCCATTTTATTGGTATATTTGTTATACCATGAAATTAAAATTTACACTCTTATTATTAGCCATTACATTTTTAAAATCAATTGGCCAAACAGTTTATCCAAGTTCTAACTTCACTTTAATAAGTCAGCTTAATCCTCAGGTGAATACCGGTGGCGATGGAAGAAAATATTCCGGATGTTGGGGTTGGAGACAAGACTCAACAGGAAGAGAATATGCTTTGGTAGGAACTGCAGACAGAACTTACTTCATTGATGTCACAAATCCTGCCGCACCAAGCATTCGCGATTCAGTTATTGCAAGAAGAGCCGGATGTACATGGCGTGAAATAAAAAACTATAAGCACTTCGCTTACATCGTAAGTGATGATGCAAAGCCAAACAGCTTCCAAATTGTTGATATGCGTTATTTACCCGATTCGGTGCATGTAGTGTATGATGATACAACTTTATTTGAGCGCGGACATACGTGTTGGGTTGATGGTAATAAATTATATGTGGGTGGAGTTACCCGCTCTACAGGCGGAACTATAAACATGCGCGTGTATAGCCTAGCGAATCCAAAACTTCCTGTTTTATTAAGAACATTAAGTGATGATTTTCCTTCTATCAATTATGTGCACGATATGTTTGTTAGAAATGATACGGTTTATGCCTCGGCAGGCGGACAAGGACTTCATGTTTTTAAATTTAATCCCGGTCCGAATAATTTCACATCCCTGGGATCGCTTACAGGATATACCGGTGCAGGCTATAACCACAGTAGTTACATTACAAAAAACGGACAAACATTAGTGTTTTGTGATGAAGTTCCTACCGGCTTACCTATTAAAGTAGCGAACGTAAGTAATTTAAGCAATATCACTCTGGACGCTACAACAAAACCAAACACAAACAACGAATTCGTTGCGCATAATCCATACGTACTTGGGAATAAGTGGGCATTTATAAGTTGTTATCAGGAAGGACTTTTATTGTATGATATCAGTACTCCGTCTAATCCTGTTTTAAAAGGATTTTTTGACACGTACCCGCAAGGCGGTGCCAATGTTTCTAATCAATATTTCGGTTCTTCATACAGAGGAAACTGGGGGGCATATCCCTATTTTCCTAGCGGAACCATTTTAGCTTGCGACATGCAAAACGGAATATTCTTGCTTTCGGCGAGTAGTCTATTAAGTGTTGGTGTGGAAGAAAAAGAAAACACAAATTTATCGGCAAGCATTTATCCTAATCCTGCAAACACAAACATTAGCATTTCGTTTATTCCCGACAATTCTCAATTCTGCAACATTACACTTTCTGACATCACAGGAAGAATTATATTACAAGAAAACAGAAACATCAAATTGGTTTCACCAGTTGCGCAAGAAAGCATTGA